>DATCDL010000513.1:0-4186 GCA_036510715.1 Acidobacteriaceae bacterium | reverse complement strand
AATCAACTTCTCATAGATCTAACCGCTGCTCTGAACGAAGCCAAGATCGATCTCGTGATCGATTACGAAGAATACACAGCACACGGACTCAAAGAAGCTCCCTACGCGGTGAAGATGTTCACCGACAACGTTGTTCTTGGCTTCCCTATTCGCGATGACGGAGAGAGCGAATTTGGACGAATGATCTACATCCTTGGACTCTGGCAGTACACGCTCCTCAAGCATGGATTCTTTGTCCGGGGTGGGGTCACCGTGGGCCCCATATACATGGACGATGACCTGGTATTCGGTAAAGGTCTTCTCGATGCCTATGAGGCAGAAACGAAATTGGCTCGAGACCCCCGCGTCGTTCTCGCTCCGTCGGCGATGGATCTTGTCCATCATCACCTTGCCTACTACGGGAAGGTGGCGGAATCCCCACACAACAGCTCGCTGTTGGTTGACGCTGACGGTCAGATGTTCGTGAATTACCTCTACCTACCGGTCGATGGCGCTGAGGGGCTCGGCCGATTACATCCACCTGTACCACGGCAACGCAGCTCTTCTCACCGAGAGCCTTGAGGTTATCCAGAGGACATCGGCGGTCATCCTGTCCGCTCTGGAATCGGCCGCGTCAGCCTCCTCGTCTGAGCCTTCATTGGCGGAGGCCAGTTGATTCATGGCCGCCGAGCCCGCCTTTGGCGGGCTCGGCGCTTCTCAAAGAGGCCCGTCTTACCACCCCGAAGGCTGCTCTCACCAGGTGAGAGCGGCCTCTTTCTGCCCACCCGACGGTCTAAAGCGGCAGATTGTGAAAATGTTCCCGAACGGGAATAAATTCGCTGTATTCACTATAATTCCGGAGAATATTCCCGTTCGGGATATTTATGTGCAAAGACTCGTCTCGCCCTGCTAATATTCCCGTACGGTAACCGAAAGGGACGTCATGCGTATAACGGTTGAGAAGATTGGGACTCTCATTCGAGCTACCCGGAAGAGTCTCGGAGTCACTCAGAGGGAGTTGGCGCTGACCTCCGGTACGGGATTGCGTTTCGTCGTAGACCTCGAACGGGGTAAGGAGACGTGCGAGATCGGGAAGGCTCTAAGCATCCTTCAAACGCTCGGAATCAAGTTGACGCTTGTGCCACCTTCAGCGGCAGGGAAAGGAGAATAGTGCATGGCGAAGACTCTGGATGTTTACCTGCACAGCGAGTTCGTTGGCCACCTGATTCAGGACGATGGCGGTCAGATGATCTTCCAGTATGCGGAGAGCTGGTTGCAAACGCCGGCTGCATCTCCCCTGTCCCAGTCATTGCCGCTGCGCAAAGAGCGCTTCTCACGAAACGAGTGTCGAGGATACTTCGGCGGCATTCTGCCGGAAGAGAGCAAGCGCGAGATCATAGCTCGGAATCTCGGCATCAGCGCCCGCAACGATTACGCCATGCTGGAGCAGATCGGTGGTGAGTGCGCGGGCGCTGTCACCTTCGTTCCGACAGGCGAAGTGCTACCGGAGAGCGAGTATCGCTACCGGGCGCTCTCCAGCGAAGAACTTGCGGCCGTCTTAAGAGAACTTCCCAGGCGACCCCTACTCGCTGGCGATGAGGGAATCCGCCTTTCGCTTGCCGGGGCGCAAGACAAGATTGCAGTGCGCGTCGATGGCGATGAGATCTCACTTCCGCTAGGCGGAGCGCCGAGCACCCACATTCTGAAACCAGGGGGAGATCGATTCGAGGGAGTGGTCGCTAACGAGGCGCTCTGTATGAGGCTCGCTGCGGCTATCGGAATTCCTACAGGGAAGGTGGAGGCACGCGCCGTTGAGGGCATGGAATACCTGCTGGTGGAGCGGTACGACCGCATCTACCGCGCGGACCCTGGACAAGAGCCGGTTCTTGAGCGACTGCACCAGGAGGATTTCTGCCAAGCGCTGGGGATCGTCTCGGAGATGAAGTATCAGAAAGAAGGTGGGCCGTCGCTCAAGCAATGCTTTGCTTTGCTGCGCGAGGTGTCGAGCACACCCGTCATCGACCTCTCTCGTCTGCTTGACGCAGTAATCTTCAACTACCTCGTTGGAAACAACGACGCACACGGCAAGAACTTCTCCCTGCTCTACCGGGGCATAGGAACGCAAGATATGCAGGTCAGTTTGTCGCCTCTCTATGACAGCCTCAGTACCGTCTACTATCCCGAGATCAGTCGAACCATGGCGATGAGACTCGGCGGCGAATACTCATCCGAGAAGGTGATGCCCCGCAACTTCGAGCAGTTTGCAGAGGAAGCGGGACTCGCCAAGCCGATGGTGAAGCGGCGCGTCATGGAAGTGATTGAAGCGATACTCTCCGCGCTTCCGGCGTTGGAACTTGTGGATGGCACCACCGAGGCGGTATCGCGTCTCATCGGAGCACGATGCGATCAGGCAAAGCGATTGTTACGAGGCTAAGCGCAGAATCAGTCGTCCAATAGACTCTGAAGCACCCCGAGCGACAATCACAACTTCAAATCCAAGGAAGCAGGGTTCCTACAGAACATCATCATGGCTGACACCTGGTTTACGTCCGACTTTCATCTTGGGCACTTCAACATCATTCGCTACTGCAACCGTCCATTCGCGGACACGCAGGAGATGAACGAGGCGATCGTCGAGCGCATGAACGCGTCGGTGAAGCCGAATGACGTGCTCTATTTCCTCGGGGACTTCTGCATGGGAGGACCAAAAGCAGTTGCCCTCTATCGCAATCAGATTGCCTGCAAGACGATCCACTTCATCGACGGAAATCACGACGGAACGACGCGGAAAGTACAGCACCTGTTTACGTCTTGGAGTTCTCTCTCCGAAATTCGGGTGGGTTGGTAACGTCCATGCGCCCGAGACAACAGGCAAGTTCGTCGCCGCTACCTTCGAGCATGACACCGCTCGTCCAGTGGATGGCTATGCTGCGCCACAGCTTCATACTCACGCGGTCGTTTTCAATGTGACCGAGCGGGACAATGGGCAGACGCGCGCGTTGCAAGAGTGCAGTCTCTTCCAGTCGCAACAGTATGCGACCACGGTATACCGATCTGAGCTTGCGATGAAGCTACAGGGCCTCGGCTACGAGATTGAACGCGGCAAGCATGGGCAGCCTGAGATCAAGGGCTATTCGCAGGAGTATTTGGAAGCATCGAGTCCACGTCGTGTGCAGATCAAAGAACACCTACAGGAGATTGGACGAGAGGGCGCGGGCGCGGCGCAAGTAGCTGCTCACCGCACACGCGACAGCAAGGAGATTCATTCACCCGAAGAAGTCTTGAAGCAGCACCGTGAACTTGCAGCGAGGTTCGGCCATCAAGCAGATCGTGTTGTTGCAATGGCACGGGAGCCCCGCCATGAAGTGCAACCGGAAAAGACGGCGCAACAGTCGGTGACGTATTCACGCAATCACGTCTTTGAACGCTCTGCTGTTCAGGACGAGCGTGCGAACCTGCAAGCGGCGATAGACCGCAGCATGGGCCAGGCTTCTTACAGCCAGGTGCGACAGGAGTTCGAGCAGCGAGTGACGAAAGGTGAGTTCCGAGCGATTGAGCAGACGGATGGCCGAGCAGCGCCGCTGTATACGACTGCCGAGATGATGCGCATGGAGCGAGAGATCGTGGGTCACATGCAGCGCGGCAATCAGTGGAGCTATAGCGATCCGATGTTGGTGTCGCCACAGTTGCGAATCTGGACAGAAGATCGGCACCCTGAGTTGAATCGTTCGCAACGCAAAGCGGTGGATGAGATATTCATCAGCCGAGAGAAGATTGTCGGCTTGGATGGCGTTGCCGGTGCGGGCAAGACAACGACGCTATCGGTTGTCCGCGAGGGTGCCGAAGCCCAGGGCTATCAAGTGGAAGGATTCGCCCCGACATCTCGCGCGGCACACAAACTCGCTGAGTCCGGCATGGCGACCTCTACTCTTCAGCGTCATCTTGCAAAAGGAGCGCAACCGGACACCGGCGAAAAGCGCTTGTATGTGCTCGACGAGTCCTCGCTTGCCTCCACGCGCCAGATGCACGAGTTCATCGAACGTCTCCATCGGAATGATCGAGTCTTGTTGGTTGGAGATAGTCGTCAGCATGAGGCCGTGGAAGCTGGCCGTCCCTTCGCGCAATTGCAAGAAGCAGGGATGCGAACGGCGACATTGAATGACATCGTTCGGCAACGTGATCCAGAGTTGAAGCAGGTCGTCGAACA
>DATCDL010000512.1:0-5141 GCA_036510715.1 Acidobacteriaceae bacterium | reverse complement strand
TGGCGATGGAGGCCGCGGCGAAGGCGGTGCCGGCGAAGGGGTTGAGGCCGGCGACGAACATGTGGTGTCCCCAGACTAGGATTCCCAGAAATCCTATGAGCAAAGTTGTCGCGATCATCATGCGATAGGCAAAGACGCGGCGGCGGGCGAAGTTGGCGAGGACCATGGACGTGAGGCCCATGCCGGGAAGGATCGCGATGTAGACCTCGGGATGGCCGAAGAACCAGAAGAGATGGAGCCAGAGGAGGGGAGAGCCGTCGCCGCGATGTTGGAGGAGGACGCCGTTGACCAACTCCTGTGCGGGAAGGAAGAAGCCGCTGTGAAGGTGCCGGTCGCAGAAGAGGAGAAGGAGTGCGGCGAGGAGGACGGAGAAGGCGAGGACGCTGAGAAGTGCGGCGGTGAACCATCCCCAGACTGTGAGGGGGAGGCGCTGCCAGGTCATGCCCTCGCAGCGCAGACTGAGGATGGTGGTGAGAGTGTTGATCGAACCGATGGTGGTGGCGATGCCGAAGATGGCGAGGCTGGCAAGCCAGAGATCCATACCGAGGCCCTGGCCGGGACCGGCGAGTGCGGTTTCGGAGAGCGGAGGGTAGGCTGTCCAGCCGCCGATGGGGGCTCCGCCACGGACGAAGAAGGCTGAAAGCAGCGTGACCAGGGCGATGGCGGTGAGCCACATGCCGGTGGCGTTGAGGCGCGGAAAGGCCATGTGACGGGAGCCAATCTGGGCGGGGAGAATGAGGTTGCTGAAGCCGGACTGTGGAGCGACCGTGAGGACGAAGAACAGCATGAGCGTACCGTGCATGGTGACGATTGCGAGGTACTCTTCGGGGAGGACGGGGCCGTGGAGCGGGAGCTGCCAGTTGGGCCAGGCGAGATGCATTCGCATGGCGAGCGAGAGCAGCGTGCCGATGAGGACTGCCAGAAGCGAGATGAGGAGATAGCCAAAGCCGATGTTGCGGTGATCGGTGGAGACGATGGCTCGCAGGAGGCGGTGCCAGCGGGGGCGTGTGGGGGAGAGGGTGGCGGGAATTGGTTGGGGCTTCATGGCTGGGCCTCGGCGTTGGCTGCTTCGCGGGCGCGGAGCCAGGTGGCGAAGGCGGCGGGCGGAAGCACACGGAGGGTGGCCATCATGCGGTAGTGGCCGAGGCCGCAGACCTGCGAGCAGAGGATGGCATAGTCACCGGGAGCCTCGGGGGTGAAGTGGATGTGCGCGGTCTGGCCCGGGAGCGCGTTCTGCTTGAGGCGCATCTGGGGGACGGAGAAACCGTGGATGACGTCCTGGGAGCGGAGGGTGAGGTCGACTTCGCGGCCCGCTGGAAGGACAAGCTGGCTGGTGACGATGTCATCGTGGCCGTGGCTGTCGTTGGGGTCGATGCCAAGGGGATTGCCCTCAGCGGGCGCTACGAGTGAGAGCTTGGTGTTGCCGAAGGCTGCGTCGACGCCAGGGTAGCGGAAGTACCACACGAATTGCATGCCGGTGACTTCGACCTGCATGGCGGAGAGGTCGGCTCCGGTGTAGCGCTGTGCTGCCCAGAGGCGCTGCGCCCGGACGGCAAGGAAGCCAAAGAGGAGGATGAGTGCGGCGAGGGGAAGATACTCGATGAAGAGTTGGTGAGTGGGGCGGGAGGTGCGTTTTCGGTGGGCGATGCCGAACAGGAGGATGAAGTGCGCGAGTGCGAGCAGGCCAAGCCCGATCCAGAGGTTCAGGAGGAGGTGGTGATCGAGTGCGGGGCCATGCTGCGCTGCGTCCACTGGTAGATTCCAGAAGCCGTGGGTGGGCGAGATGGCCTGCGGTGACTGCATGGGTTGATTGTAGAGTGCTGGCTGTCGGTCGGTTGTTGCGTGCGAACATCGGCAGATATATTTGCTGATCCTGGCAAAGGTGTGGCCTACACGACAGGAGTTGGTTTGGATTTCCATCGCAGGTAGAAATACACCGGAACCCCACTTGCAATGATCAGTAGTCCCGGCCATGTGGTGGCCGTGCGATAGCAGAACAGAACGCCAAGCACAGTGGCGGCCCCAAGGATGTACAGCGCTGGTAGCCACGGATATCCCCATGCGCGATAGGGCCGCGGCGCATCGGGGCGGGTGTAGCGAAGGCGGAAGAGGCCCGCTACGGTGAAGATGTAGAAGAGCAGGGCGGCGGAGATGACATAGTCGAGCAGGTTGCTGTAGAGATTGCCGTACTGATGGGTGGTTTGATCGTAGGTGCGGGGCAAGACCAGAAAGAGCGACCACAAGCACTGCAGCCCAAGAGCCCAGCCTGGAACGCCGGCCGGGTTTAGTTTTCCGGCACGGCGGAAGAAGAGGCCGTCCTGCGCCATGGCGTAGCAGGCGCGGGCTCCGGCAAGCGTGAGAGCATTCACCGTGCCGAAGGTGGAAACCATGATCAGCAGGGCCATCGCGAGCTTGCCAAATGCAGGCAAAACCGTCGCTACGACTAGCGTGGCGACGCGGTCATCCGGCGCGGTCTGGATGGAGTGTAATGGCAGCACCGCGAGATAGCAGAGGTTGCAGAGGAGGTAAAGAACGATGACGAGCGAGGTGCCAATGCCAAGGGCCAGTGGAAGATTGCGCTTCGGATTTCGCACCTCACCTGCAACGAAGGTGATGTCGTGCCATGAGTCTGCTGAGAATAATGAACCCGTCTGCGACACGCAGATGGCGATGAACATACCGAAGGCTGTAACCGCGCTGACGCCGCCGATTGGGACAATATTGTGGGGTGTCCAACCGCCTCCGGCAAAGTTGGCGTGAAAGATATTGGGGTGCAGATAGAACGCTATGGCACCCAGGAGAAGCAGCGCGACCATTCCAGCGAGCTTGGCGACGGTGAAGACATTTTGAATAAGTTTGCCCCACTGCACGCCGTAGCTATTGATGGCAGCAATGAGCAGAATGATGCCGATCGCGGTAAGCTGTGCCGTTGAGAGAGACAGAGCGTAGCCGGGCAGTACATGGATGGGTGCGATGAGATAGTGCGACTCGCTGATGGAGGGAAATGCGACACCACCGAAGCGTGCGAAGGCGATAGCTACAGCAGCGATCGTTCCGGTCTGGATGACGGTGAGGAGCGTCCATCCATAGAGGAAACCAAGCAACGGCGAAAAGGCTTCCCGGAGGTAGACGTACATACCTCCGGCCTGCGGCATCATGGCGGCCAACTCCCCGTAGCTGAGCGCTCCGGCAACCGTGAGTACTCCGGTGATGATCCATGTGACCAGGAGCCATCCCGCGGAGCCAACCTGCCGTGAGATCTCTGCGCTGACGATGAAGATGCCGGAGCCGACCATAATGCCGGCGACGATCATGATGGAGTCGAAGAGGCCGAGGGCTTTGTGGAACTCACCTGGGACGAGGCCTGACTCTGCTTCGGAGATCTCTTGGAGAGGAGTCGGCATCCTTAGGCTTCCGCCGCCATGTTGTGGAGGTAGATGGAGGAGCGTTCACCTCGAAGGCTCCTGCGAGCTGGTCTACTGGTGCCCATTGATCGCTGCCTCCTGCGTTCTGATGGAAGACCGGAATTGGTACGGGATGACTACGCGCATCATCACCTGTTCCAATCGCTCGCCGCACTGAATCGCTGCATAGAGAATGTATACAAGAACGTATGCGCCGCAGTAAAGAGAAGGGTCTCTTTTCGCTCTCGCGCAGGGGGTTAAGACTTGGCTGAACCTGGGCCCTCTCGAACGCGGACGCAGCGTCATCGGGTGAGGGCAAGGAGTCGGCGTGATAGCGCACCGCAAGGAGGTTGGTCAGTCAATTGTTCTAACCAGCTTCCGGCACCCTACCAGCTTCCGCGCTCACCAAAGATATCGATGACGTGGCCGAGGCGTTCGGAGCCCTTCTGCCAATTATTTTGCAGACGTCGCTCTACCGTATTCATGTCTCCGGCGACAATGCCTTCGATGATGCCCTCGTGTTCCTTCACTGAAGTAAGCAGGTCCCTGATGATCGAGCTGGCGTAGAGGCGCCAATAACGCTCGGTCTGGGGCTCAATTGCGTTGTGCAGGGTGGACAGGCGGGCACCGGCTCCCGCCTTGACGATGAGGCGATGAAAGCTCCGGTCCAGGTCGAAGATGTCGCCGGCATGGCCGCTGCGTCCCTCGGCAATGCTGCGCAGGTTCTCGTTGATCGCAGTGAGATCTTTCGCCAAGGCCAGGCGCTTCGGCTCTGCCATCTGCGCCGCGCCGCGTCCCGCGATGCCTTCAATACGCCCAATAATGAGGTACAGTTCGCTGGCATCTTCCTTCGTGAGAGGGGCGACGATCATCCGCGATTTACTAACCTGGCGGTGCTCCAGCACATACCCCTCACGTTGCAGCCAGTGAATGGCTCCCCGGACCGGCGTCCGGCTCATGTTCAGCCGCTCGGCGAGATCTGCTTCGACGATCCATGTTCCCGGTGACATCTTGCCATGGACGATCAGTTCTCGTATCTCTTGAAACGCAATTAAGAGGCTTGTCCCGTGTTCTGCTTTGTCTCTCTTGTTCCCCGATGCAGAGGACCGGGCGCGTCGCTTGAGCTGGCTTTCCGGAGCTGGATTGACGAGCGTCTTCGTTTTCAAAGCGTTCCTCCACCCATCACTTTAGCGCATTCGTCAAGCCAGAGGGTGTGATTCTTCGATCGTGTGAGTAGACAGAACCATAGAAGGTGCGGGCCCTGGGCAAGGCTCGTTGGGTTTCAACCCTTGATAGAGTGGCCCCGACGGGCGACTGGCTATTCAACGGTTCACGCCAGCAACGCTACGATCTCAAACCTGCGCATACCGTTTGGTCTCACAATGACGGCGTCGTGATGCGGTCCTCCGAAGGCTGCCGCCGTGCCATTGACCGTTGCGCTGTGGAGCGTACGATCACGCTCGGGGCGGAAGGTGATGTGCAACTCTTCTGGAAGCTCGCCTCGTTCTGGTAAGACGATCGTGGCGACGAGAGTGTTCGAATCACGCCGCTCCAAACGATACTTCCCCCGGCCCCAGCGCGTGGGCGCACCCACGATTTCAATGGGCTTTCCAGTCCCGATCCAGTCGCGCGGGATGGCGCGACCGAAGTGCAGGCGTTCTTCGTCGAACTCCTCAAAGACCAGCATCCAGCGTATGAGTAGCGGAATCGTCTGCTGCGCGGGTATGCAGAAGAGGG
>DATCDL010000511.1:0-12116 GCA_036510715.1 Acidobacteriaceae bacterium | reverse complement strand
ATCGGCGCTCGGTCGTGACGGCATCGACGCAGCGCACCCCTTCTCTTTCGGAGAGCGCAATCTATGAGATCGAATCCCGCTCCGCTTGATCCCGGCTCGGGACATCGCTCGTTATTTTCAGGTTTACGGAGGAAAGAATGGCTCCGGCGGAAAGCCATCCGGTCACGTTCGCCGTCGTCCTAAACATGTCCGGGATCGTGTCGACCGCGAGCAACATTGCCATGCCCCCCAGGGGTATACCCGCCGAGGCCAGGATCGGCGTCATCACGATGATCCCTCCACCGGGAATTCCCGGGACGGTCAGGCTTACGGCGACTGCGCTCACAGCGATTCCCGCAAGCTGGGTCCAGGATAGCGGCACGCCATAGAAGGTCGCAAGAAAGCAGATGCCGACCATCTGCGCCATGCAGCCGCCTACACGGAAAATCGAGGCCGCGAACGGGAAGAAGAAGCTGGACACCTCATCTGGAATCCCGAGGCCTTCGCGTGCAGTCTGGAGCGTTACCGGCAGTGCTGCCAGCGAAGAACGCGAGGTGAACGCCAGGGCTTGCGCCGGTATGGCCGACCGGACGAAGACCTCGAAAGGAACCGGAGAAAAGATGGCGACACTGGGGTAGAGCACGAAGATCATAAACGCAGCGCTGATCAGCGAGAGCACGACGATATAGCCGAGTAACGCGCCGGCACCCCCCAGTCCCATCGCAGCCGGAAGGCTTACCGCAAGACAGAACACGCCAACCGGAGCGGTCTGGAGAACGACATCAATCAAGCGCGTGAAGGCATCTCTTATGGCCTCGATCCATAACAGCAGAACATCGCGCTGCGAAGCCGGCATCCGCGCGAGGGTCATTCCGAAAGCGATGGAGACGACGATCAAGGGGAGAAGGGCGCCATCCGTCGCGGCTTTGAAGATATTGTAGGGGACCAGACCGCTTACCCATTCCCCCAGTCCGCCAGGCGCAGCAACCGGAACCGCCACTTTCGAGAGGACCGGAGCATTGCCTTGCGTCCAGCGATGCAGGCGCTCGAAGAGCGGGAAAGCGATGCCGCCGGCGAAGACCGCCGAGATTGAGAGATACCCAAGGATAAGGGCGAGCGACTTTCCGGCGAGCCGTCCAATACGATCCGCTTGCCCGGATGCAGCGCACCCCACGATCAGGCTGCTCGCGACCAGCGGGATGACGCACACTTGAATGGCGCTGATAAACAGTGTCCCAACGGGAGCGACAATACCGGGGATTCGGGCCAGCATCGGAGCCCGGCTTTTCACGCAGAGATACCCAAGCGCCACTCCCAGCACAAGGCCGAGGAGAATACGTGCCGGCGAAGCTTTCAAGGTGTTTTCTCCTTTGGTCGACTGGGTCTACGGAAGCTCTGATTATTTCGTCTTTGTCTGTCCTTAAATCCGTCACATCTGTGCGAATCCATGGTCAAGCTTTTCAGTTTCTGGACAGCTTCTTTACGGCACTCTGACGTTCAGCACACGCTTCGGAAGACGCTCGGAGGATACTCCGGCAACTTGCGTGGTCTGTCGTCCCGACTTGCCGAATGAGGTCACTTCGACATCGACCGGGCCTTGCTTCGGCAGACCGAAGTGGACCGGCATGACGTTTTGCGAGCAGTAGCCGCCGCCGGTGTCGATGATGCGTGTTCCCAGGCAGGTGCGCGTTCCGGTCTCGAAGATCCTCACCTCGGAGCCTGGCTTCGTGGCATGCCCGTTTTTATCCAGAACCATAACTTGCAAGGAGCGCCCGGACCGCTCGGGCGGAAGCAGATTTCTCCAGAGATAGTGATGTCCGTCGGGATTGTTGTTGCACATGGCGATGCCGAGTGCGCCGCTGCCATCGAAGTCGGCCCATTGGATTCCGTGCGTCGCCCCGTTTCTCAGCATCTCCCAGGGAGTGACTTCAGAAAAATGGTCTCCGGCGTTGTGATACATGTGATCGTGCTCGTTGAGGACCCGAATGATGTATGAAGAGACATAGAGGTCGGGCCTTCCGTCGTTATCGTAGTCACCCCATGTGGATGGGGTGGCCTCATCGCCGCTGAACAGATTCAACTCTTGAGCAACATTGCGAAAGCTGCCGTTGCCCTCATTGCGATACATCAGGTTCTGCCCGTAGCCCGCCACGAATAGGTCCAGCAAACCATCGTTGTTGTAGTCGATGACGGTAGGCCCGCAGCTTCCGTGATTGGCCGGTCTTCCGGCTTGATCCATATTCATCTCGTGGGCTACATCGACGAACTTCCCTCCGTCATTGCGGAACAAGCCGTCCTGGTCGCCGTCCTGATTCGCCGTAAAGCAGTCCAGACGTCCATCCTGGTTGAAGTCGAACCACACGGAGCCTACGGTTTTTCGTGGGTCGGCGATACCCATATCTTTTCCGACTTCAGTAAAGCGGGTGCCTTCATTATGGAAGAGAAGGTTCGGCGCATCGCGAAGCGCAATGAACAGATCAAGCCTTCCGTCGTTGTCGAAGTCGATCCACGAAATCTGCCGCGACTCGCCCATGACGTGGATTCCCAGATCGCCGGCAACGTCGACGAATTTGCCGTTGCCAAGGTTATGGTAAAGCTTTCCGGGAATACCCGATTTATGGGAAAAGCCTACAAAGATGTCCGGCCTTCCATCGGCGTCGAAGTCTCCCCACCCGGTCCCACGCGTTGCAGCCAGATCGGCGATGCCCGCCTGCGAAGCCACTTCAACGAAGGTGCCTCCATTATTCCGATAGAGTCTGTTCGGAATGTCCTCCTTGAACCCAACGAACAGATCAAGCCTTCCGTCACCGTCGAAGTCCGCCCAGCAGTTGGTCTGTCCTCCTGCAAGCGAGAATAGTTCGGGCTGCACTAACTCGAACTTCGGCATTAGGAGGTCCGGCCGCAGCGGGGAACGTGGAACGCGAGTGGGAGTAGATGGAAGTTGCATCGCAACAGAACTGCGGCTCTGGGACAACGCCACACCTGCCAAGCCAAACGATCCTGACGCTAGAAATCTGCGACGATTCATGTCTTTCTCCTCTTCCTTTCAGCGTGCTGCGTGTGCGGTGCTGAATCATTAATTCGTAACCACTGGCGCGTCGATATCGGTCTTGGCGAGAGGGACGCCCAACGCGAACGGATCCAACAGCGTTCCCACGTGGCAGCGTCTTGCGATTTCGAACAGCGCTGCTGCAACGGCAATATCCTGTAGCGCCACTCCTACTGATTTGAAGATGGTAATCTCCTCGGCGGAGGCACGGCCCTCTTTCAGACCGGAGGCCAGTTCGCCAAGCTCGGCATACACCACATCGGCCTTTACAGTTCCGCTCTCAATGGCCTCCCGAAGGTCACCGCATTCCGCAATGACATGCTCCCGTGAATCTGCGACGACACGCGCGTGCTCAAAACAGGTTGGATCCAACTCTTTCTTGGTCTGGGTGTTGGCGCCTATACCGCTGACGTGCGTACCAGGTTTAAGCCACGCGCCCTGGATGATGGGATCGGAGGAACTCGTCGCCGCGATCACTAAGTCGCTGTCCCGCACAGCATCTTCGGCGCTGTCGACGGCTACCGCATCCACGGAAAGCAACGTCTGCAGACGTGAAGCAAAGGCGGCAGCTTTGCTTTTGTCCCGGGAGAATACCTTGGCGATGCGAATGTTGCGCACGGCGCACAGGGCCTCCGCCTGGTACCAGGCCTGCACGCCGGCTCCCACGATACCCAGCGAACTCGCGTCGGCGCGGGCCAGGTACTTTGCCGCGACTCCACTGGCAGCGCCAGTCCGCAGACCCGTCAGGTAATTCGCGGAGATCACCGCTCTCAGTGCTCCGCTTCCCATCTCGAAGAGCAGGATCGCGAAGTAGACTTCATGGTCGAGCCGCCGGCCGGGAAAACCTGTGAGCGTCTTCAACCCAAACATCTCCTGCCGCGGAAGCGTAGCGCCGAGAATGCGAAACGTGCCGGTGGTTCCTGGCAAAGTCTGGCTCACGCGAGGCAGCAGAGTGGCTTGTCCAAGCGCGTAATCTCCGAAGGCCGCTTCAACGATCGCTAGAGTCTCTGGCATCGTAATGGCTGTCTGGACGTCGCTCTCTGAAAGAAAAACAATCATGCTGCTCCCCTAGTTGAAGTGGTGGAATCGCGGTTGCCTGGTTGCTCGGAACTCAAAGGTAGTGTGAAGCCTAAGTCGAGTATGCCTGCGGAGTCCAATGAGTAATTGTTCTAGACCTATAAGCACCGCTATTCTCGAGCATCGTCATCAGCAGCGAGCGCCCTCAGTTATGAAACTGATTCGCTCATAGATGCTTCTAATTTGCTCAACAGGAACCAACCCATAAGAATGAGTATGCTGAAGAATCTATTCAAGTGAGAGGGACCCAACATGCAGACCACCTTCGAGCCACTCAAATTGGCCGGTACAGCTGTCATCTCCGACGTGTTCGACTCGCTACATTTGCTGCCGCGTGTGTTCGACAACGGCTTGCAGCCGATTGGAAGCAGCTCGACCTTTGCCGGATCGGCCTACACCATTACCGGCGAGCCCATCCAGTTTGAGGGTGGAGATAGGGCGAAGCTTTCCGCCATCGATGCCATGCCTGCGGGTATCGTTGCCGTGTGGTCCAGCATGGACGCGAAAGGCGTTTGCTGCTTCGGCGATCTGCTGGCAAGCGCGATGCGTGCGCGAGGATGTGTCGCTGCTGTCGTCGATGGCGGTGTGCGCGACGCGTCCTTTCTAGAGCAGTGCGGCATGCCTGTCGTCGCGAGGTACAAGACACCGGCGCAGGGAATCGGTAGATGGCGCGTCACTGCTTCGCAGACCGAAGTGAGGATTCGCGGAGCTCTCGAGGAGTGGTTCACAGTGATGCCGGGCGACGTAATTGTAGGAGATGCGGATGGAGTCATCGCGATTCCCGAGCAACTCGTGTCTGAGGTAACCGCCAAGGTAATCGAGTGGTCGCGATCTGAAAGTGGTGCAAGAGAAGAGATCATCGCCGGACTTCCACTCCTCGCTGCGCTGCAAAAATATGGCCATCTCTAGAAATCCAGAGGTTATATCCAGAAGAGAAATCCGAAATAGCCAGCCAGACCGGACCATCGCGTGAAGTTACTCATCGCCGGATTTATGAAGCTATCAATTTTTCGAACTTGCTTCAAGTTCGATTCGCTGCCAATATGATTGCCACTCCGCTTCAGTTTTCAGGGACCTCGCATCAGTCCGGCTAGATGTTTATGAAAGGATCCATCAGACATGAGTTCTTTACTGCGCTCCACATTTGCCGCCTCTGCGCTCCTTCTAATGCTGTTTCCGGCGGCCATCACTCAGGCTGCACAAGGTACGCTGGCGAGTCAGAGTGTGCCGTTCGACGTTCGCGCGCACTACACCAAGTCCGAGTACCACGTGAAGATGCGCGATGGGGTCAACCTCTTCACCATTGTCTACTCGCCCAAGGACGCGTCCAAGTCCTATCCGTTCCTGCTCACCCGCACCTGTTACTCCATCGCTCCATATGGTCCGGACGCTTATCGTCCAACGCTAGGCCCTTCCCGTGAATTCGAGAAATCCGGCTACATCTTCGTCTACCAGGATGTCCGCGGCCGCTATGAGTCGGAAGGAGTTTATGCCAAAGCTCCGGTGCTCCTCGACCACCCCACCGGCACCCAACACGATGAATCCACCGACACGTACGACACCGTTGCGTGGCTTCTGAAAAATATTCCTGGCAACAACGGCCGGGTCGGTGTCTATGGCACTTCTATGCCAGGTCTTTACACTACGACCGCCATCATCAACGGGCATCCTGCAATCAAGGCCGCCAGCCCCCAGGCGCCGGTGACCGACTATCGCGATAACGACGACTACTACCACAACGGCGTCTTAATGCTGGAATCGCGAAACTTCTTCGGCAACTTCCGCCCGCAGCAGAACCCTGTCCTGCCATCGCCTCCCACCCCGCTGCCGTACTCCAGCGCCGACGCGTATACGTCCTTTCTCAATCAGCTGGAGCCGCTCTCGAAAGCGAAGACCTTCATCCACAACGTATATTTCGATGAAACCGTCGACCATCCCAACTACGACGCGTACTGGGAGGCTCGCGATATCAGCCGCCACCTTCACAACATTCACGCTGCTGTTCTCGTCGTCAGCGGCTGGTTCGACGCAGAAGATCTCTCCGGCCCATGGAAGGTCTTCAACGGCATCGCAGCCCAGAGCCCAACCGCCTCACAGCGCATCGTGGTCGGACCCTGGGTGCACGGCGGCTGGAACGGATTTGATGGTGAGCGCTTCGGCGATGTGCACTTCGGTTCGAACACGGGCGATTACTTCCGCCAGAAAATTGAATTCCCTTTCTTCGAGCACTACCTGAAGGACGCCCCCGATCCGAACATCGCCAAGGCCACAATGTTCGAAACCGGCACCAACCTCTGGCACAGCTATGCTGCATGGCCGCCTCCCGGCTCGAAACCCCGCATGATCTATTTCCAGCCCGGAGGCAAGCTGTCCTTCAATCCACCGCCTCCCGCTACGAAGGCTACTGCTTACGACGAATACATAAGCGATCCCGCCCATCCCGTTCCGGAGGTCTCCTTTGCCCACGTTCCCGGTCCGCCCCGCGACTACATGATTGCCGACCAGCGCTATGCCGCGACGCGCCCCGACGTCCTTGTCTACGAGACCGATCCCCTTACCGAGGACGTCACCTTTGCCGGCCCGTTACGCGCGAAGCTGCACGTCTCCACGAGTGGCACTGACTCCGACTTTGACGTGAAGCTCATCGACGTCTACCCGAAGGACTTCTCTGCGCCGGGCACCTCCACACCGTCTGCCAAAGAGCATCCTCACATCGCCGATGTCCCCGCAACACCGGACTTGCTTGGCAGTTATTACCAGCTGGTCCGGGGCGAGCCCATGCGCGGCAAGTTCCGTAACAGCCAGCAAACGCCTGAGCCCTTCACTCCGGGAAAGGTCTATGCGCTCGACTTCTCGCTCGTCGAGGTAGATCACACCTTCCTCAAAGGACATCGCATCATGGTTCAGGTCCAGAGCACGTGGTTTCCTCTCACCGACCTCAACCCCCAAACATTTGTCGACATCCCCCGTGCGAAACCCGGAGATTTCAAACCTGCTGTCGAACGCATCTACCACACCACCCAGCAGCCCAGCGGTCTCCAATTCCAAGCATTGCAGTAGCCAGCTCAACTTGCCTGGCCTGCATTTCAGATGGCACGTCCGTATTAGTGCCTCTTCGGCTCTCTCGTTGAATTAAGCAGTACGGAACCACATATTACACACGTATCTCCCGGGCTCAGGAACAGACGGCAGCCATTCGGGTCGTCGTTAATTGAATTAAATTTTCTAGGAGGATTTGCCATGAGTAAGCGACTTGAATCTCATGTTTCTTGGTGTATCTGCTATGGTCGGTTGGCGTTAATGAGATCTAGCAAGCTCCAGCGCACGGTCCGCACTATTCAGGCTGTTCTTATCCTCGGATTCCTGTTTTGTACGAGTGCATTTGCGCAGTCCACCTCTGGAACAATCCTAGGAACAGTGACGGATGCCGGAGGGAGAGCAGTTGTGGGAGCTCAGATCCTGCTTACGAACCAGGGGACCTCTGCCCAACGTACTGGGGTTACCGATGCATCCGGAAATTACGTTCTACCCAACCTTGACCAAGGTACTTATGAGCTAACCATTAAGGCCAGCGGCTTTCAAGAGGTCAGGAACACAGGTCTCGTTCTGACGGCGCGCGAAACTGTGCGGGTGGATAGCGCATTGAAGGTGGCGAACCAGTCGCAATCTGTCACAGTGGTGGCCGGCGCTGCATCAGTCCTGAATACCGATACCTCGACCCTTGCTCAAACGAAAACCAGCCTCGAACTGATACAACTGCCAATTGCAATTACTAGCCGTTCCACTGGTTCGACCAGCCCTATGTCGACGCTTACGACGCAGCCCGGTGTTCAGACGGACGCCAGTGGGAACATCTCAGTAGGTGGAGGGACGCCCAGCATGCTATCGATGACTCTGGACGGACTGAGCACCATGGGAACACGAGCGGGGGCCCCACTCAGTGAGCTTTTCCCATCCTTCAACGCAATCGAAGAAATACGTGTGAGTGAGTTCAACAATACTGCTGAATTCGGTGGCATTAGCGACATTACCACTGTCTCAAAGAGCGGTACGAATACGTACCACGGGGGAATGTATGACAATTGGCAAAACCAGGATATTACAGCCAAGAATCCCTTCAGCCTCGTCAAGTCCGCGTTGAACATGAACGATTTTGGCGGCTACGCGGGCGGACCATTATCGATACCCGGGCTCTACAACGGTAAAGATAGAACATTCTTCTTCGGAAGCTACGAAGGCCTGAGGCTTCCCAGTTCTACGACGCTCGTGGAGAGCGTGCCTTCACTCGCTCTTCGTTCAGGAGACCTCTCCGTGTACCCCGGGCAAATTTATGACCCATATACGGGTGATCCATACACCGACAATCAGGTTCCGATCACCGCTATGTCTCAGGCCTTCCTCACTTATCTCTTCCCACTGCCGAACACTGGCTCGGTTAGCTCGATCGTCAACAACTACACCAACAATTTCCCCACGCCTGTCTCGAGCAATCAGGCAGACGCCCGCATCGACCAGACCATAAGTTCTAAGCAGCTTATCTTCGTCCGCACCAGTTATAAAATCCGGCATGTAGAGGTGGCCCCCACCAACTCATCAGCCCTGATTGGTTCCCTCTCACAGCCCGAGGATGACTATGGCGTCACCGTAGCCCACAACTATATTTTCACTCCGAACTTGTTGAACGAAGTTCGCGCCGGCTTCGATGGGAACCATACTTGGACGACTTTCAACCTCAATGCCGCGAAAATTGCCTCAGAGTTGGGAATCGTCGGATTGCAGGTGCCACCTGACAATGGCTCACCCCAGCTCACCATCACTGGATTTCAACCGGTGGGTTCACTGCGCCAAACTTCCCAATCAAATAACATCACGGAAGTTCTCGACGACATAACCTGGACCAAGAAAAACCACGAAATGAAGTTTGGTGCCGATTACAGGCGGGCGCGGGGCAATGTAACCAACGTAGACGCAGAATCTGAGCTGGGCGCATACAAATTCAACGGTAATGTCACAAATCTCACTTATGGCGATGCGGGTCACGCATACATAGGTAATCCCTATGCGGCATTTCTATTGGGAATTCCCGATCAGACAGGGCTGGATTCGGTGACCAATGGGAATCTCAAAGGCTATTCCAACGACTATGCGTTTTATGCTCAGGACACTTGGCGCGCGACCCCGAAGCTCACACTCAACATTGGACTCCGTTGGGAATATCATCCGATGTTCCAGGATCATGTTCTCAACGTATCGAACTTCCTGCGCAACTACAAATCCAATATTGGCGGAGTCGAGGTGAACGGTGCTGTGGTCCTCGCGAATCAGGCCGCATTAGGCATCCTGAATCCGGGGTTCGCGTCATCCATCGGGGCGACTCCGATTCTCACCGCGGCGCAGGCAGGGATTCCGGAGAGTCTCCGTTACTCCGTCAAAACAGACTGGGGGCCGCGCTTAGGGTTCGCATGGAGGCCATTCGGAGGTGACAAAACGGTAATCCGCGGCGGCTTTGGACGGTACGTTACAACTCCCATGGAGGGACTGTTGTCTGCGGGCTTTGCGGTCCACAGCGTGGATCAAGGTTTATATAACCAGACGATCGTCGACGGCCAACCCTCATTGGTCTTTCCACATCCCTTTCCCGAGAATCTAGGGGTTCCTGGATCGCAGAACTTCAACCAGGCCTTTGCGCTGCACTTCCAAGACCCTACGGTCTACCAATGGAATCTGACGGTAGAGCGTGATCTTGGGTACAGCACCTCGCTGCTGGTGAGCTATATCGGCACCACCGGAGCAAATCTTGTACAGACCCAAAATTGGAACGCGGTTCCAATGAATACGATCGGCTATGCTGCGGCGCAGGCGTTCGAGCCATTTCCGGCGTTCCAGCAAATAAAGGCGGTGCAGAATGGTGGGGTCAGCCACTATAACGCCCTCCACGTCGCTGTGAACCGCCATTTTAGCCATGGTGTTCAGTTTCAAAGCAGCTATACCTTCAGCAGGAACCTTTCGGACGCGCAAGGTTACGCTCCCACCGCATTCGCGGGTGAAAACGGCGGTCAGCAGGAGAGTGAGCAATATCCCCTCCTCGACTACGGAAACGTTGCGTACACTAGGCGTCATCGTTTCCTCACCACGGGGCTTTATCAGCTTCCCTTCGGAAGAAATCGTGCTCACCTCTCATCAACCAATCCATTTGTGGACCGGATTATCTCGGGATGGGAACTCGGCGGGGTAATTCTGATCCAATCAGGACCATTCCTCACGGCGACCGTTCCTGCTGCGGACCCTTCCGGTACCGGCTTCCCTCAGATCATCGGTGCGAGCCGGCCAGACCGCGTAGCAGGTGTCCCCATGGTGTTGGCGACGAGGAGCAGACACGGCTGGCTCAATCCCGCTGCTTTCGCGACTCCTCCGAACAATGTCGGCCGCTGGCCAACTTCCAGGGTTGGCAGCATTCCCGGCATAGGTACGGAAATAGTCTCAGCATCCCTCATGAAGACTGTCCAGATCAAGGGACGCTGGAACTTCCAATTTGGCGCCCAGGTGGCTAATCTTTTCAACCATGTCAATTACGCCCAACCGAGCACATCTCTAATTCCCGGCACCTACGGAACTATCAACAATGTGCAGACAGCCGAGGGTGCAGGGCCACGAGCGTTTCAGTTGAGTGTCCGTGTCACATTCTAAGGATGAACGCAATATTTCATTAGGTTCGAACCCTAAGGAGGGATCATGTACCGTCTGCCTGTAACTGTTTGCCTGCTCACCTTTTTCATGCCTGTGAGCCGCGCTCAAATTTCCGCGAAGGCTCCGAAGAATTTGGTCGATTTTGGGATGATGACCTGGGTCGAGGTCAAGGCTGCAATTGATCAAGGCAAGACCACTGCTCTCGTCTACAACGGCGGTACCGAGGAGCGCGGTCCGCAAAACGTCAACGGAGGGCACAACCTGATGGGACCCCCAACCGTCGATGCGATCGCTCTGAAATTGGGCAACGCGATTGCCGCGCCAGTGCTGCCTTTTTCCCCGAATAATGCCAACCCTGCGATTCCCGGTACGATTGGAATTACGGCCGCGACGTTCAAGGATGTCAACCGGGAAGTGGCAGAGCAGTTGATCCGCAATGGCTTCAAGAACGTGGTTCTCATGGGCGATCACGGTGGCGGCCAGAAGGAGTTGGCCGACCTGGCAACGGAGCTGGACGCCAAGTACGCTGGCCAGGGTATCCGTGTCGTGTACTGCGGCGATGTGTATCAAAAGGCCCAGGACGATTTCGACAAATGGTGCAAGGATCACGGGTACGGATATGGCGGACATGCCAATATTTCGGATACGTCGGAGATGATCTATCTCGGCGGTAAAAAGGGCTGGGTGAGGATGGACTTGCTCCCTGTGGCCGTCGGTGATCCAGTTCCCGCACCCGGTCAGCGAGCGGAACACAAGGTCAACAACGGCATTATCGGAGACGCCCGGCGCTCATCGGCAGCGCTCGGCAAGCGATATTTCGATATGAAGGTCGACTATGCAGTGAAACAGATCCATCAGCTATTGGATTCAGGTAAGGCCGCCAGCCCGGGAAATTAGCTGTAGTTAGCCAAAACTTCACCGGGAATAAGAGCGCGTTGAAATCGTAGGGGTAAGGGCACTGGATGATGTTTCAGAAGTGGTTCTGGGAGGGATGCATGAGCACGCCTTGGCGTGCTGAAGTTTGGCAATCTGCACATCGATTTCTGCCACAATGGATGTGATATTCATCCGCACAGCTTTTCACTTTCATGATGGGATCAACCTCCTCCCGTCGAGCATGCTTCGTAATCTTGAAATGCACCAATCCCATCGGCGACCATCGAAACTCCCGCGACGATTTGCCCGACCGTCATGCGCCGCGAGGATGTTGGCGCTTGTTCGCTCAAGATGATAGCGGGAGGGTGGGCTTGGGGAAGACACGGGAGTTCAGCCGCAAAGATATTACTCCCCGTAAACGCAGATTGCGACGGCGATCGATTCCCGA
>DATCDL010000510.1:0-34797 GCA_036510715.1 Acidobacteriaceae bacterium | reverse complement strand
GGCGGCTACAGCCTGTTTGCCTGCCTGTTGGCCGAGGTGCTGTTGACGTTCTTCTTCCTGATCGTCATTCTCGGCGCTACTGACCAGCGCGCAGCGAAAGGCTTCGCGCCCCTGGCGATCGGCCTGTGCCTCACGCTCATCCATCTGATCAGCATTCCCATCACGAACACCTCGGTAAACCCGGCGCGCTCCACCGGTCCGGCGATCGTGGTCGCGGCCTCGGGAGACCCCTGGGCACTGCAGCAGTTGTGGCTCTTCTGGGTGGCTCCCCTGGTCGGAGGGTTGCTGGCTGGCCTGTTCTACCGTGCCATCCTGGCCGAACATGAAGTTCCGCCCATCGTTGAACAGCCTATGACCTACTCTGCCTGAACCAGGCCGGTGCAAAGCAGCGGAGGGGTTTCGCGAGGTGCTACTCGGGGAACCCCGCGCCGCGCTGCGGAATCCTTCGCCGCACGGCGGGAGCAGTCTGGCGCGACCGGGTGTGGAGGGTAGCCCGGGGAGGAGTCCAGTGGTAGCCTGACAGGAAGTCCGAGCCTTCAGGAGATCCACGTTGACTGCCTCTCAAACCCTGCAAACTCCGGGCACCAGTCCCCCCGATGTTGCCGGAACACAGCCACAGCGCTCCCTCCTGATCGACGTCCTCCGTGGCCTCTCCATCGCGCTCGTGGTGCTGGGGCACACGGACGAAGGAACGGTCCATCGCCTCTGGTGGAACGGATCGATGACGGGCTACCGCATCAAGTTCTTCATCTATTCGTTTCACATGCCGGCATTTTTCTTTGTTTCCGGCATCTTCCTCTGCGCCAGCGTGCAGAAGCGCGGCGGATGGCGCTTCACAATCGAAAAGCTCCGCACCATGATCTATCCGTATCTGCTCTGGGCGCTCATCTATGCCCCCATCCCCATCTACTACTCGAAGGTCCTGCGCTCTGCACCCATCACCTGGGCCACGTTCGCTGGAGATATGGCGACGGGAAGATACTCCTGGTTCTTGCCGACAATCTTCTTCATCGTGGTGGTGGGCATGCTCCTGCGCCGGGTGCCCATGCCGCTGCTCTTCGTGCTCAGCGCGCTGGTCTCCTTCTACTGGCCGGTGACAGGTCTTGTTTTTGTCGATCGCGGATTGAAACACCTGCCGTTCCTGGTTGTTGGGATGTGGGTCGGGCGGTCGTTTGAGCAAGTCGAGAAGCTTCCCGCCGTGGTTGCTGCAGTGGGCGCTGCCGTGCTTTTCGTCGTGATTCTTTTGCTCACTGGAAGCCGCTATCTGTACTCTCCATACCTCTTCATCCCGCTGGGCCTGCTGGGCACGCTGATGTTGCTGTTGGTGTCGCGTTTGCTGGCTCGAACCCCGACCGCGAGGCTGCTGGCGTGGGCTGGTGCCGGGTCGATTGGGATCTTTCTGCTCTCTGCTTACTTCCAGGTAATCGGGCGGGAGACGCTGGTGCGGGTGTTTCACACCACGGCAGCCTATCCGCAATTGATTCTCCCGTCGCTGCTTGCGTTGCTCGTACCAGCGTGGATCTACCAGAAGCGGGTTCGCCTGCATGTGGGTTGGATGTTTGTGTGGCCGTACAACGCTGTGCAGGCGACCCCTGTCGAGCCCAAGCGAGCCGCGTAAGGGCTCTCTTTCCAGCGAAATAGGACGTGCTTCCGCCGTCAAAGATGGGACAAAATCTCTCGGAGCGGGCCGCTCGCTCCGGGGCAGGCGTATTGATCGCTTCTGCGCCCGGAAAAGGTGCCGCGGCTGGCTCTTCCCACCGGCCAAAATGGGCTCCAAACGTGCTATACTTAGGAGTCGAGAAAACCCACCAATAGCCAGTATTTTCAAGGGTTTTTGGGTTTTCTCCCGAGCCAGTTGAACCCATTGGAGCGTCCCGTTCGTGCCTGAAGATATTACCCCTGCCGCCGCCGCTAGTTCGACCCCCTTGCCGCCCTCCGCATCCCCGGCTCCAGTCGAGCACGCAACGTACTCCGCTGAGAACATTACGATCCTCGAAGGCCTGGCTGCTGTTCGTCTGCGCCCAGCGATGTATATCGGCTCTACCGGCGAAATGGGCCTCCATCACCTCGTCTACGAAGTCGTCGATAACTCTGTCGACGAAGCGCTTGCGGGTTATGCTTCGCGGATCGACGTGACGATCCACGTCGACAACTCCATCACTGTTGTTGATGACGGCCGCGGCATCCCGGTCGACAACAAGACGCTCCCCACCGGTGAGGTCATGCCTGCCGTCCAGGTGGTGCTGACGATGCTGCATGCAGGCGGCAAGTTCGACGCGTCCAATTACAAAGTTTCGGGCGGCCTCCACGGTGTTGGCGTCAGTTGCGTCAACGCGCTTTCCGAGGTCTTTGAGGTCGAGATCTGGCGCGACGGCTTCACTTGGGAGATGGACTACTCCAAGGGCGACCCCATCTCCGAGCTGCGCAAGATGGGCCCCTCCAAGCGTCTCGGCACCAAGATTCACTTCCTTCCCGATAGGTCCATCTTTACGGTCACCGAGTACAACTTCGATACGCTTGCGAACCGTCTGCGGCAGCTCGCGTTTCTCAACAAGGGCATCGAGATCACGCTGACCGACGAGCGCCAGGCCGACGCCAAGGGCGAGCCGAAGTCGCAGACCTACAAGTACACCGGCGGCATCGCTGAGTTCATCAAGCTGCTCAACAAGGGCAAGCAGGTTCTGCACGAGAAGCCCATCTACATGGAAACCGAGCAGGGCA
Source organism: Acidobacteriaceae bacterium (assembly GCA_036510715.1). Taxonomy (GTDB): domain Bacteria; phylum Acidobacteriota; class Terriglobia; order Terriglobales; family Acidobacteriaceae; genus Granulicella. The sequence continues at coordinate 32,076 of DATCDL010000510.1, read as the reverse complement.
ACATCGTCATGGAGATTGCGTTGCAGTATAACGACGCCTACTCCGAGACCGTTTTCTCGTTCGCCAACAACATCAATACGGTCGACGGCGGCACGCATCTCTCCGGCTTTCGCACGGCTCTTACTCGCACCATCAACGTCGCCGGCCAGCAGCTCGGCCTCTTCAAGGACGTGAAGGAAAATCTCTCCGGCGACGATGTGCGTGAAGGCCTCGTCGCGGTCGTCTCGGTGAAGCTGCCGCAGCCGCAGTTCGAAGGCCAGACCAAGGGCAAGCTCAACTCCGACATCGCCGGCATCGTGCAGGCGTTCGTCAACGAGCGCTTGGGAGGGTTCCTTGAACAGAACCCCTCGGTCGCAAGAAAGATCATCAACAAGGCTATCGACGCCTCTCGCGCTCGCGAAGCCGCACGCAAGGCCCGCGATCTTACGCGCCGCAAGGGCGCACTGGATGGTGGCGGCCTACCCGGAAAACTGGCAGATTGTTCTGAGAGAAAGCCTGAACTCTGCGAGCTCTACCTCGTCGAGGGTGAGTCCGCCGGAGGCACGGCCAAGCAGGGCCGAGACCGTAAATTTCAGGCCATTCTTCCGCTTAAGGGCAAAATTCTCAACGTCGAAAAAGCTCGCTACGATAAGATGCTTGGCCACGAGGAAATTCGTGCCATGATCACAGCTCTGGGCTGCGGCATCGGCAAAGACGACTTCGACGTCGCCAAGCTGCGCTACGGCAAGCTCATCCTCATGACTGATGCCGACGTCGACGGATCGCATATTCGCACGCTGCTGCTGACCTTCTTCTTCCGTCATATGCAGGATTTGATCCTGCGTGGTCACGTGTACATTGCTCAGCCGCCGCTCTTCCGCATCAAGAAGGGGCGCTTTGAGCAGTACATCAAGGACGAGCGCGAGTATGTGCAGGTCATGGTCAAGCGTGCCTCCGACGGCATGATCATTCGCTACGGCGAGGGCGGCGCGCGTCTCGAGGGCAAGGACCTTACGAAGTACATGTCCTCGTTGAACGACTACCTCGGCTTCTTTGACAAGGTCGCCAAGCGCTTGCGCAACGAAGAGGTTGTCCGCATCTTCGCCGAGATCTTTGCCAACGAACACAAGGACTCTGTCCGGCGCGCCGACTTCGAGACCGACGCCAAGCTGAAGCAGATGCAGACGCGCCTCAAGGCCATCGAGCGCGCGCACCAGTTCAAGTCCGTCTCGGACGTCGAGTATGACGAAGAGCACCGTAGCTACTCAGTCACCTACACTGACGCGCAGGGTGCACCGCGCAAAATCGACTGGACGATTGCAGCAGCACCCGAGACGCGCCAGTTGCTTGCCAAGCATGCACAGATTCGCGAGCAACTTGTAGGGCCGTTCCTCATCGAATACGCGGGCAAGATTGCTGTTGCTGCTGCGAAGTCAGAGGCTGAACAGGCTGAGCAGGAGTTGGAGGACGCCGAAGAGGTTGAGCTCGAAGGCGCACTCGACGCTGGCGCTGCTCCAGTGGAAGCCGTGGCGAAGCCGGTCAAGCGCTCCGCCAAGGTCTCGCAGGATCCGGTCGAGAAGAAGACCCCTCGCGAAGTTTTCGAGTACGTCATCGAGCAGGGCCGCAAGGAGTACCAGGTCCAGCGATATAAGGGCCTTGGTGAAATGACCGCTCCGCAGCTGTGGGAGACGACGATGGACCCGGCCCGCCGCACCCTGGTGCAGGTGAAGCTCGAAGACATTGCAGCCACTGAAGAGATCTTCACCACGCTTATGGGAGAGGACGTCGAAGCGCGCCGCAAGTTCATCGAAGACAACGCCCTCGACGTAAAGAACCTGGACATCTAAGTTTTTGTTGTTGTAGGGCTGCGCAATTGCTGTCCAAATTTGCGTAAATATTGTCCAGAATTGCGCAGATACAAGTGACAGTCGGTTCTTTGGTCGAGAATCGATTATCTGTCTCTCTCGATAGAGCGCATCTCGACACGAGCGCAGTTTTGCAAAGCTATGCATCCATACTTGCGCGCCACGAACATCTGTGGCGCTGAAGGTGACTACGGTAAGACGTCCATTCTGCGCGCAGCGCAAGCAAACATGTCCCGACAAGGTGCCATTGTCTTGTACGTCAATGCGGAAGCCAGCTCGGACGTGGGGGAGCTAGTCGGCGAGATTGTTGCCGCCGTAGCGGCCCAAGTTTTCAAGGGTGAGGAAGATGGCATCCAGAAGGCTTGCCAATTGTTGTTTCACCTGGGACCGTCACGCGGTTTCCAGCCTCAGCGTGATGTTCCGTGCTGATTGCAATCCATTCCGCCACCCATTACAGAGTTATGTCGCCACCGCTGCAACGTTATGTGCGCTGGTCGGCGTCTCTGATCGCGCTTCTATTTCTGATCATCGTCGCTACGGTTGACCTGCCCGGCCTGCCGCAGCATATCCATGAGCGGCTGTACTGGACACTCCCGGTGCGGGAGATGTGCTTCGCTGGCGGAGCGATAGTGCTGGCGGGCAGCCTATGGTAGCGCGGACGACCGGCAGGCACTACGCTACTCGTCGTGGGCCGGCTTATTGTCGCGTGTAGACACATCATCATATTTCAATTGAGTGGGTCGGCTCACCTAAAACGAGTTAGGATTCTGCAGGTTTATCAGCCTTCTTCGTTCGAAGCTCGCTGGTCTCTTCCTCCATCAGCCAACGACGCAGTTGCAGAATGTCGTTGGCACGAACAATTCCGATCGGTTTTTTATCCGAGCCATGTTGTACCACTACGACGTTCTCGGTGTTTTTCAACATCATGTCACGGTGGATGACGTCTACCGATTCATCGGGATAGGCGAGCACGAAGTCCTGTCGCGCAAGTTCTCGCATCTTGAAGTGGTGATCTATTGGTTCCGTTTTCAATAGATCATGAGGTTCAACGATTCCGACCAAGAAGCCACTTTGGTCCACTACGGGAATCAATCCTGTCTCACCCGGTACAAAGTCCGTTAGTACGGTTCGCAACTCGTCTTCCGACTTAACGACGTTGAATTGCTTCCTCATCACTTGATCAATCCGGGCGCGCATCAGGACTGGAACGGAATAATCCTGAAGGACAATGAGCCCCCGCTTGACCAGCTTGATCGTCATAATGGAATCGCGGCTGAAGAGCCTCACAAAACCATCAGACACCATGACACAGACAATCAGTGGTAATAACGAATTCGGATTGTGACTCAACTCGAACAGGAAAACGATACTTGTGAACGGAGCTCTTGCTATCCCACCGAAGACGGCTGCCATCGCCACGAGCGCGTACAACGCGGGGTTGCTCACAAGTGTCGGGAAGAGATGCTGACAGCCGATCGCATAAGCCGCGCCGAGTCCTCCGCCCACAACGAGCGAAGGCGCGAATACCCCTCCGGTAGTTCCGGAGCCCAACGAAATCACCAGCGCCCAGAACTTTGCGAGCGAAATGCCCACTAGCTTTCCAGTGTCCAGCCGGTTATTCAGCATATCCCGTATGGTGTCGTAGCTTGTCCCCAGCACCTGCGGGTAAAAATATGCAATGACGCCAAGGATAAGAGCACCTATGGCAGGCGACCAAATGAGCGCACGCTTGATCGGGAGATCGTCGAAGAAGCTCTCCAGCCATGAAAGCGCGCGAATCATTGCTATTCCGACGGCACCCATGAGTATTCCGAGCAAGCCGAACAGCCACAATTCATTTATTCCTGTGAGCTTGAATGCCGGGGTGGGGAACAAGGGAGCCCAACCAGCGAAGTGGATACGTACTCCAGTTGCGATAGCTGCGGCGAGCGCGACTGGAATAAAGGATCGGGCACGAAGCTCAAAAAGAAGCAACTCGACCGCAACAAGTATCCCCGCCAGCGGCGCTGAGAATGTAGCTGCCATTCCTGCCGCGGCACCGGAAGCAAGTAATACGCGTCGATAGTAGGGACTCAAACCAACTGCCTGGCCGAAAAGCGACCCTAAAGCTGCGCCGGTTTGGATGATAGGTCCTTCCGCCCCGAAGGGGCCTCCTGTACCAATTGCAAAGGCAGTGGCGAGCGGCTTCAGCACGGCGACGCGAATCCGCATCCGGCTGTGACCGAAAAGCACCGACTCCATGGCCTCCGGTATCCCGTGCCCTTTAAGCGTGGGTTCCCAAAAATGAACCATGAATCCGACCAATAGCCCACCGATGGGCGGAATGAGTATGACCCAGAGCCCCAGATGGTTGTGCGCAGGATTGGTGATTGCGAAAGAAAAGCGACCGTAGAAAAAGATGTTAGTGAAGAAATAAATGAGCTCGAGCAGGCCTTGCGCGACCAAGCCACTCACGAGGCCAACGAGCAGCGCATACCCGCAGATCTTAATGACCTCGGGCTCAAGTGCCACTCCGACTTGTCCTTTCTTGTTCGTTTGCGCCTCGGGAATTGCAGTAGTCTCCGGAATGGGAAATTCGGACATCCATTACCTCCTAAGTGTGGTCGCTCCAACTGCCGGGCATCGAATACAGGTAAATTCAGTTCGGTCGAATCGATGCCGACGGTACTCGCTAATGCGAGCCAATCGTACCGCGATATCTTCCCAAAAGGAAGCCAGTGTTGCATCAAAGATGCGGTGAGGGCCGCGCAGCCGGGCCATCCGGCGTGACGCCATGCGATGCCGGGGAGCAGGCCTCCGACGGTTCCTCCGATGTAGTAGCTGCAGATGTACATGCGGGCGGCGGGCGAGGCGTCTCGTCCGCGACATTTGGCAGTGGGAGTGGCATGCGCTGATCATGTGGGGCATTGTGGCTGCGATCTTGATGCCACTGCTCGCTTTCTACATTCGGCGAGCCCTGGTGGTATTGATGCGCCGCAACCGGACGCTCATGCATTCGCGCCCCGCGCTGCGCTAATCGGAATAGCTGGTTGAGGAACCCAGCAAGGGCTTCCAGTCAAGAAGCTGACTTCAGGGATTCAATCCGTGCAGCGTCGAAAAGATCGGCGCGGGTCGCTCAGCAACCCGGAGAGTGAGAGCGTTTCAGCCTCTATCGCAGCATCGCAACGAATCTAGGGATTGGTCCTTTGCAATCAGACCGCGCTGTCTGGATAGCACGGAGTATTTCGCAGGCCGAAGAGGTTTTCTGTGGTGCTGTAAGAGCAGCACGCTGGTTGCGAAAACCGAAGGATCGATTTGAGGACGTACTCCACTTGACCTTCTGCGGTCGGGGGCTGGGTCTCGCGTAGTCGAGGAGATGCTACTGCAAATCGATCACGGCCTTGCCGGTTGAGCGATCAACATCATCAAGTGTCAGTTGTGCGGCAACGCGTAAATTGTGGTGCAAATGGTCGGCGATTCGGTGTAATGTAAACCAGCATTTGCCTCAGATAAGGGGGATGACAGCTTTTCCTTAAATCGGTAGGATTAGGCGCCATTTTTGCGCAAATCACCCGAAATGAGGGAAATAAAAACTTTGCTCCAGGTCCTTTAGATTGAGTTGAACGCCGGACAGTTTCTGCGGAAAGATGGTCCGCTCATTGGTCAACGATGGTCTAGTCGGAAGCGGAAGTTGAAATACCGGAAGCCACAGAGTTAGGCTCGTCCGCTCCCGTTCGATAGTCATCTCCTTGAGCTCCGACAGATGGCGGTGGGTGTGCGCGGCAAAATCGAATGTGCCGGAAACGTAGGAACTTCGTTCATCATTCTCCGCTGAGCCCTGGTCCCAGCCAATCGAAGTTGGCTTGAACTCAGGTCTCTGCGGCTTGCCGTCATTCAGTTACTAATCCCGTTTCGATGAACTCCTACACCGGATTCCATTCCGCACCCATGCCCAGCCGTGTTAGCGTCAATTATCGTTTTCCCGAGGCTACCTGATGTTCCTTTTTGAAGTGCCGCTCCGCGCTCGTCGTGTTGTTGCAACCCTCTGCCTGCTTTCGGTCGCCAGCTTCTCAGCCGCTCGAGTTAACGCACAGAGCGCAGCCAAATACCCTGACTACCCAACAGAGACCCCGGCGCACTTCCAGCCCGCAGACGATGGCATGGACTATCAGCGCCGCGAAGTCATGATTCCCATGCGCGACGGCGTCAAGCTCCACACCGTCATCCTTGTTCCTATGGGTGCAAAGCACGCGGGCCTTCTGCTCACCCGCACCCCTTACAGCGCCGATGTCCTCACCACTAACTCCCCCAGCATGCATCTCGGGTCTGCGCTCTGGGGCTATGACAATGCCGTTGAGACGATCCTCTCCGGCGGCTACATCCGCGTGGTCCAGGATATTCGCGGTAAGTACGGCTCCGAGGGCGACTACGTCATGAACCGCCCGCTCCATGGGCCGCTCAACCCCACCCCGGTGGATGAATCCACTGACACGTACGACACCATCGACTGGCTAGTGAAAAACGTACCCGAGTCGAACGGCAAAGTCGGTGTCCTCGGCATCTCCTACGACGGATTCCTCTCGCTCATGCCGCTCGTCCATCCTCACCCCGCGCTCAAAGTCGCTGTGCCCATGAATCCCATGGTCGATGGCTGGCGTGGCGACGATTGGTTCCACAACGGCGCCTTCCGCGAGCAGAACGTGCCCTACATCTACGAGCAGACCGCTACCCGCGACAACTCCGCCAAGTGGCTCACAAGCACCTTCGACGACTACGACATGTATCTGCGCGCTGGCACCGCCGGCCAGCTTGGCAAAGACCGCGGCATGGAGCAGATTGGCTTTTGGAATAAGGTGGTCGCGCATCCGGCCTATGACAGCTTCTGGTCCGATCAGGCTGTCGATCAGATCCTCGCCGCGCAGCCGCTCACCGTTCCCACCATGCTGGTCGCAAGCCTCTGGGATCAGGAGGATATCTACGGTGCCATCGCCGTCTGGAAGGCCGTCAACGCCGCCCAACCCGCGACCGCCAGGCAGAACCTCTTCCTCGTGCTCGGCCCGTGGCACCACGGCCAGGAGATTGAGCCAGCCAGCTCGCTCGGCGCTATTTCGTTTAACAGCGACACAGGCCTCTACTTCCGCACCCAGATCCTCGCGCCGTTCCTTGCCCACTATCTTCAGGACGATCCGCCAGCCCAGACCGTAGCGCGCGTGAACGCCTTTGAAACCGGCGCGAACCGCTGGCAGGGTCTCGCCGATTGGCCCTCAGGCTGTGCCACAGGCTGCGCGCCCAAAGCCACACCGCTCTATCTCGAGGCCGACTCGAAGCTCGCCTTCACACCGCCGGTCGCTGGCGGCTCGTCCTTCGACGAGTATGTTTCGGACCCTGCCAAGCCGGTTCCTTATCGCACCCGTCCCAGCCAGCCCGTCGGTTATACGCCGAATCTCTCCTGGGTGCGCTGGCTGGTCGATGACCAGCGCGAGTTTTCCGGACGCACCGACGTCGTCTCCTTCACCTCGGATGCGCTCACGGCGCCGCTCCGCATCAGCGGCGAGCCAATCGTTCACCTCGTCGCCTCCACCTCCGGAACAGACTCCGACTGGGTCGTCAAGCTGATCGATGTCTACCCCGATGAAGTCGCTGGCGATCCCGGTCTTGGTGGCTACCAGCTCCCGGTCGCGATGGACATCTTCCGCGGCCGCTATCGCGAAAGCCTCAGCCAGGCGAAGCCGCTTACGCCAAACCAGCCTCTGGACTATCGATTCTCGTTGCCCACCGCCAACCATCTCTTCCTGCCCGGCCACAGGATCATGGTCCAGGTACAGTCGAGCTGGTTCCCGCTCTACGACCGCAATCCGCAGACCTTCGTTCCCAATATCTTCTTCGCCAAACCCGCCGACTTTCGGGTAGCAACCCAGCGCGTCTGGCACTCTGCTGATCACTCCACCTTCATCAATCTGCCCGTCGTTTCTCCGGAAAAGTAACCAGCGCGGCGTGAACGTCAGATTGCTGTCGCCTACAGTGGAGACAGGCACGCAGAGCGTATGAAACGCTCGTACTCAAAGCCGCTTTGCTTCAGGAGAGTGATTAGCTTTGTGAGTTCAGCTGCGATGATCTCTATCTTCTTCGCAGTTTGAGCGGAAGCTGCGGCCTGAAGAAGAGCCGGCACTTCGATCCAACACAAGAGCTCTTCGAAACTCTCTTGATTCAGGTATTCCGTGCCAGCAGAACGATTCACTCCGGCAAGCCAGCGAACGTCTGGATCGCGCCAGAATTTCTCTGACGCCAGGAAGTCCAAGGGTTGATCGCTCGAAGCAAATGTTAGTTGTATCTTGACCTGGGCCGCAGCTCTCCATGCTGCCTCACCCTCCAGACCCAGTGCAGCAAATGTCTCGGCGACGACCGGCCTAAGGTTCAGAGAGTCAAAGGCTTCGAGAGGAGAGACGCGAGTTGAGAGCGATTCGAACACCAACCAGAGGACGAGCGGGCCCCAGCCCTGAGGGGCTGAGGCGGTCGGCAGAAGAGACGGAAGCGCGATGGCTGCTGCACGATGAAAGCTCTTAGGGAGCGAGGACGCCAGGCCAGGAAGCTTCAAACTCGCAGCGATCCTGTCTTCGAGTGGTCTTGCCTTCTGATCGACGACGCTCACCGATGATTGAGGGTCTTCAGGCGCGGGTGTAGTTTCCGTTGGAACGTCGGCCCCGAGGTTAAGATGCTGAAAGACGCGTTGCTTGAAGAGCTCGGCGTCTGCGAAGAAGGTCTCGAGCCGAGGTTCCGACTCACGGGTCGGGAGCGTCACAGCGACATCGGCTTTAGCTTTTATAGGCGATGCGGAACCGGATTGCGGGTTCACTCCAGTGGTCTGTTCTCGGGATGCAGCCTCCTCGGGGGCTTCCGATAGGGAAGCTTCAGATCTCCTGGACAAGGTCACGAAAGCCTCAATCGTTGAGGCATTGATGCAGGCACGCAGTGCTTCAGTGACGGGTCGAAGCTTTAGTGCGGATAGAGCTTCCTGGGCGCTGTAAACACCGGATCCGTTCAGAGCGTCGCAGAGACGGTCCCACGGTTCTGCGGATGTCGGTTGGAGCGAGCACCATTTGAGCAGAGCTATGTGTTGATAACCCCTGAGACCCGACGTGAAACCCTGATCGCGAAGCTTCTTCGCACGAAACAGATATTCCAAACCAAGCACGTTGTCCGTGCACGCAATGATTGTGGAGTCATCGTGTGAGATATTGAGCCCGGAAGCGAGGCTTCTTTGCTGCATCCCGCCTGTCGCCTTATCTAAGAAGCCTACGGATAAGTGGACCGTCCCGTAGGTCGATTGGTAGCTGTTGTTGTAGAGGATCAAGGCGCAATCCTGTCCATCGCGATTGGAGTAGGCAAAGATGTTTTCGTCCACCTTGCCGTCGTTGGTCCAGAAGTCGTACAGCAGAAAGTTCGTGCTCCCTGCGAAGATATGGCGCTCCTTGAGGAGCGGAGCAATCAAATGTTGATGTCTGGCAACGAGACCTTCATTGGGCGACTCGTCCAGGCGTGCTTGTTTGAAGTCCATTCCATAACGTTCGGAAAAGCCCTCGACTTGGCCGTGTCCAAACATGGGGAGGCCCGGCAAAGTTGCAAGTAGCATGGAGACGCCGAAGTATTTATCTCCCGAACCGAACTGGTCGATTGCCGTTTTCTCATCGGGATTGCTCATGAAGTTGACGTACCGCTTGAGAATATCGGGATCGAACTCTACGGTTTTCTTCAGGTACGACCGATACTTGGCATTCTCCTCGTCACGAAGCATGTTCATGAAGGCGCTGTTGTAAACGCGGTGCATGCCCAGCGTCCTGACAAAGTAACCTTCGAGCAGCCAAAAGGCTTCAGCGAGCAGCAGTGTTCCTGGAACTTCAACAGCAACGCGATCCACGACCTCGCGCCAGAATTCGTGCGGCATCAGCGCATCGAAGGCCTCCTGCGACATTGCATCTTCGGCTCGCGAGGGGATGGAGCCGCCGGCACCAGGCAGCGGAAACCATAGACGCTGAACATGCCTCTTCGCGAGGACCATCGCGGCGTCGAAGCGAATGATGGGAAACCTCCTCGCCACCGCGAGGATGACTTGAATGACATGCTCTCGCACCTCTGCCTTCGAGTAATCAAGCTGCGCGGTATCGTTCCAGGCGAAGGTCGTTCCATCATTCCCGTGATAGACATAGCGCGTCGATCCGTCTCTATGCGTTCGAAGCCGGAAGACAACCGCTGCATCGGAATGGTCGTAATAATGATCCTCAATCTTGATCTCGACACGACCGTCCGTGGATACGTCCGGACCGTCGAAGCGGTAGACCGGAAACGGGCTCTCCGATCGAGAGAGAAACCATTCGGGGTGCTCGATGACCCAATCCGAATCGATCCCCATGTGGTTGGGAACCATGTCGCTGGCAAGCCGAAGGCCGGCAGCGGCGGCATGATCTCTGAGGTGCAGGTAGGCTGACTCGCCGCCCAGGTCCTCTGCAATCCTGTAATCTTTCAGAGAATAAGCGGATGCGACTGCGTCGGTGTTGCCGCGCAGGCGCTTAATTGTTCTGGAGGCAAGGCTGCGTTCCCAAAGACCGATCAGCCACAGCCCCGTCATACCGCGCGTGGCGAGTTGATGGAGCTCTTCATCGGGTATTTGGTCGAGACGGCTGATGTGACGGCCGTACTTCTTCGATAACTGCTCGAGCCACACATAGGTATTTTTTGCTATCAGCACTACACTCGGCATCCATGCCTGATCAGGGCTGAAAGCTTCGTACTCGGTCAACGGAGCTTGATAATCGTGCGCGTAACGGCGACGCCTGCTGCCGTCCGAAAGTGTCTGGAACTCGTCGTCGAAACCAATGAACTCGTCGCCAACGGAACCTTCCCCGCTACGGCCTGGGTCGCCATGCCGATGATGGACGGGGCCAGCCGGATGGAACCTCATCCAGATAGCGATTTCCTCTTCGCGCAGCACATCGATTGCGAGCAGCACGCGGTTGAGATCATCGCCAAGCACCGCAGCCCAATGCTCGCGGATGTAATCCAACTGGCCCGTGAGCGAGTCAGGGGAAGCGAGAGACGGTCCTCTGAGCAGATCCAGAAGCGACGCAGGCTGGTTTTTGAAGCGGGGTCGAGACTCGAAGAATGTGGGCAGTCCAGTCGTCGCGGAGGAATAGGCGGTAGCCAGCTTGAGCGATTCGTCTCCAAACAGACGGCGGAACCCGGCGAAGGCGGGATTCGCGTTGGCGAGCCAAAGCAGGATGAGCTCTTCGAGAGCGGCTTCGCGATTGGACTGACCGTCCGTTTCTTGTTTAAGCCACTCCTCTGCAGTCGTCTCGTTACGGAAGATTGCGACACCAGGAAATTGCTGCACAAACTCAAGCAGGAGTTGATCCAGTTCCACGCTCCCGACCCTACCGGTGAGGAAGCGCAGGGCATCTGAGAGAGCAGATGCGTCCACCTCTGTTCGGTATCTGGCGATGAGAGCGTGACTCAGCTCATCGATGAGCCCCATCGCGAACAGGGAGGCACCGCTGACCGTCTTCTCAGGAGTCGTTTCGGCGATGTCCAGCGCATTGAGGCGCTCGGCGAGTTTACGGCTCGCCGTCACATTGGCGAAAACGACGTTTCCCGTGAAGCTAAAGAGCAAGTCATCCAGACCGATCCGCTCGCGGATTGCCCGGGAGATATGAAACTCCATTGAAACTCCTTCAGAACTATTGGGCAGACGCCAAGATTCTCTCCGAAATGCTCACCACAGTTGCGTGGTGCGGGTCATGCCCTGTCCGTGACCCGGAGGCGACGGGCAAATGCAACCTCAGTGTAAACGTGTATTTGGGATTCGGTATCGTTTCTGATCGATCAAGAAGCTCTTCAATCTCGGACCTCACATCGTTAAACCGGACTGTGATCGACATCGCCCTGCTGAAAAATACCAGACTGTCGACAGTGACCTGAGAGATCTGGACCTTCAGGGTGAGGACTTCAAGGGTCAATATCAGCGGGGTGCTCCGTTCACACCATCCTTGAAAGAGTCCGGAAGCCTCCTCCCTCGTGAACTCCATAGATTCCTCCAAAAGAGCTTGAGGCCTTATGAGATGCAGAATAGAAGCTATCGTCACAGGGCTTAAGACGACCCTGGGACCCTGTTCTGATCATGTCAAAAGCAAGAAGCGACTCACGCATTGGAGTTTTGGGTGGAAAGACGCGCGATGTGCGTCGCTCCCGTTCGGACGAGGGGGTAGGCGCTCCGCTATTACATCCAAGAAGTCCGACGAGAGTATATCGACCAGACGCCGACGTTGCAATTGCGCTGATTGTAGCCAGACCGGGCGGGGGTTGGATCTCGCGTAGTCGAGGAGATACTGCTGCAAATCGATCACGGCCTTGCCGCTTGAGCGATCAACTGCAAGCCTCGATGTCGCATGGGATCCTGTGAGTGCCTTGTTATATGCAGCGGTTTGGTCTGGCGATCCTCAATATCCAAACTCGGTTGTCGCAATCAACCCAACCACCGGGCAAATCGTAAACAGCCGATATGCAAGCTCGGACCCCTATATTGTTCGAACATCCGCCGATGGAGCGTTTCTGTATACCGCGGTCGTTTTCAGTGCCTGAACGCCTACGGACTCGGAGGCATCCTTGGAGCAGGAGGAGGAGCCGACGCCGAAACGTAGTCCGCCGTAACATCCAGTCGCGCCTTCCAGGGATCAGCCTCCGCGACAGGACCTTTCTCGGTGAAGTTCATGAGCATGTCCGTCGCTGGCGAATACCGCGGCCAAGCGGGAGTGTTGCCTGCGCTCGGATCGCCCGTCTTGGCGAAGGCGACCCAGTAACTGAGCATGGTCTGGGCGATCTTTTCATCCAGCGGCGCGAGATCCTTGCCGTACTTCGCACTCACCGTGTCGAAGACGAACGGAATCTCCGTAGCATGCGGTGCGCCCGACCATTTGCTTCGCATCGATTCCGCGACGTAGGAGAAGCGGTACTCGTAACTGGGTACGCCTTCGGATGCGAAAACTGTCGCGACGAAGCGGGCAGGTTCCACCATCATGTGATCCATCGCGACCGAGTACTGCACAATGCGCAGGTCTCCGTTTCCCGTCGGATCGTAGGCGGCCACCGCCTTGTCGCGGTAGATACCGAACGGTGCAAACAGTGCATCCTTGTCCTTCGCAAAACCGAATCCGATGTCGAGACTGTTTGCTCCGATGATGATCGGCACACGCCATCCCTCACCGGAGAGGTAAACCGACTCAGGATCCGCGAGCACGATGCGTCCGTCGATCATGGGGCCAGAGTACCCGGGTTGTCCCATCGAAGCCATGTTGAGATTGCCCAGGATCTTCTCCGCGGGGAGATGACGCAAGGCCTCCAAAGCTCCCCTATCTGTCCCTTCAATTCCGAGGCTCTTCGCAAACACAACCCCAACCGAATCTGCCGAGGGCGGTCCATTTGGCGCGGCCGTGCTGAGGTAACGTTGTCCGCCGAGATTGGTCCGGCCGCCCCCCGACTCGATGATCGCCTTACTGAATAGACCGCCGGACAAGGGTGATGTCAGCAGCATACTCACCGAAAACCCACCGGCGGATTCTCCAAATACCGTCACGTTCGAAGGATCGCCACCGAATGCTCCCGCATTTCGCTGTATCCACTTCAGAGCCGCGATCTGATCCATGAAACCGAAGTTGCCAAGCTCGCCGTCAGCGTCTTCCTTAGTCAATTCCGGAAAGCCAAAGAAGCCGAAGCGGCCCAGACGATAGTTCGCGCTGACAAAGACGACGCCTTTTTCCGCGAACTTACTCCCGTCGTAGACAGCAGGGGAACTGCCTCCGTTGACGAAACCGCCGCCATAGATCCAGAACATGACGGGAAGCTTCGCATCGGGTGGAGTGCCTGCGGGTCGCCAAACATTCAGATACAAACAATCTTCTGCGGGGGCAGTGCCGAGAGGAGCAGCGTCACTCGGAAATGGAACTTGCATGCAGTCAGCGGAATAGGAGGTTGCCTGCATCACACCTGACCACGGCTTCGTCGGTTGCGGAGCACGCCAGCGAAGTTCGCCCACAGGAGGAGCGGCAAAGGGGATGCCCTTGAAAGATTCGACGGTACCTTGCGTTGCTCCCTGGACCTTTCCCGAATCTATGCTGACAACGCCGGCTTGCCCGAATATGGCCGGTGCCGCCAGCAAGGCAAACGCAACAAAGAAGACACTCCTCAACCCCTGCATAGATCCTCCAGTGATCTCGTGCAACGATGAAAACTATAGCAACGTTATGAGGCATATGTACACGAAGACGTTCCGATGAGTCCCACAGGCCGTCATGAAGTTGGGATGATTGAGTTGACGAGTCTGCCGGCCATGAGGATGGCGAAGGCGATGAAGAGGAATCCTTTGAGTTTGGTTTTGAGCCGATCGTAGTATCTGCACACGGTTCGGCCACGAAACTTAAGACCATCCTCGATGATTTACACACAGACTTTCCGGAGCGGCCCAAAGCCACCATGTATGGCTTGACCGTTGCCGTCAAGCCATCGGCCAGTGACTCCGAGGGGGGCTGAGACTATGCAGTATGCGATTCGGTCGGAAGTGTAATTCGGATGACCGTACCGCTCGGTATCCCTTCGGCTCTCGAACGTACCCTGATGGTGGCATGGTGTTTCTCAAGAATTTGCCTGCTTACCCAGAGACCGAGACCTGTACTGCCGGCGCCCTTCGTTGTGAACAGCGGTTCAAAAATCTGGCTACGCAGATGGCGCGGAATTCCCTGGCCGTTGTCCGCCATCGTGACTCGAAAGCACTGTTGCTTTTTCTGGTAGTCGAAACCCACCGAGGTTCTTATCTTTACGGTTCCTCGAACGGGTATGGCATCCAAACAGTTGGCCAGCAAATTGGCGAAGACCTGGCGCAGTTCTCCGGCCACGACCGATAGCTGCACATCATTACCCCAGCGGGTTTCAATGCATGCATGTTTCGCGGTGATCTTAGCCGTCATGACATCGATTGCAGATTCAAGCAGCTGCTGTATGGACGATGGTGAGGCTTTGCTGGATTCACGGTAAAAGCCAAGCGATTGTCGGGTGATGTGCGCGATACGGTTCAGTTCATGTTCGGCATCGTCAAGGTAAGAGCGGATTGTGGAGATCTCTTCGCTGTTCTTAGCCAGATAGAGCAGGTTGGTAACAGCTTCCAGCGGATTGTTAATCTCGTGCGACACACTCACGGCCATCCGGCCTACCGATGCGAGCTTTTCGCTTTGGAGAAGAGCTTGCTCGGCGAGTTTCATGTCGTGAATGTCGGTACATGTGCCGAACCATTTCACAGTATGCCCATCGGCTTCTTTGAACGGTTCCCCGCGCATGAGAAACCAGCGATAGCTGCCATCCCTGGCGCGAATGCGGCTTTCGACCTGGTACTGAGTACCTGTCTGGACTGCTCGATGCCACGCCTGCAAGGATATCTGCTGTTCGTCCGGGTGAAAGGGCTTGTTCCACCCCGGGCCATAACTCTCCTCAAGAGTCATTCCTGTGTAATCCACCCAGCGCTGATTAAAGTAGATGTTCGCTCCGTCCGGTGTACACATCCAGACCATCTGGGGGACCAAATCAGCTAAATGCACCAACTCCGCTTCCCCCAGATTTGCGGCAGGGTGCAATTGAGACTGATCGCCGCTATTTTGGAGGTGTTCCATCTGAATTTATCGAGTTCTCACGAGAGTATCAGGGATCACCACCCTGTTTAGTTCTCTTCCGTACATGCTGGCAATGGTCAGAAAACCCGGTTTGCCTTATGCCGGACAGAGCGAAATAGTATTAACGAGACCGACCTGCCAAGGTCTTCGATACCTCATCACTAGTAAGAGCAATCCTATCAGCAACAATGACGAACTCAGAATCGTTTCCATGGACCCCTCAGACGGAGACCGGAAGGATGTGAGCCCTTCTGACGACACGGCTGCAATCTGGACCATGCGATCACCGGCAGGACTGACGCAGACCGGGAGGAGGCGCAATCGGAGTCCGAGGGATCATCTCCATCGCGTAGCAACTCGCTCCACTACTCGCACCGACACGACGACGCTATGACTGTCGTTCAAACTTTGACATCAGCACAGTCATCCATGAGATTTCTAACCCAACTTCGACGAGGACGCCGGATAGAGAGATACGGAAAAACCCGCCAGCTCTCGGCGAATCTAGCTCGCACCGAAATGAACTCCGCAAGGGAGACTTCCCGCGCTTGTCCGCATATTCGAGTTATACGCGTTGTGTGCCTCGTGTGTTCCGACTCTCGGCTGACCTGGATCCTCCATAATCGTTGAAAATTAAAGATGGCTCCGATGATCAGTATCGGCAAACGCCCAGTCGTAGTGAGCGAATTGCGGCGGTTTGACCAGGTTCGGCTCGCCTATCGAAACTAGACCGACGATTGATGCGATGGCGGGGAACTTGCGCGAAGACGAACGGGAGAGTCGACGGAGACCCGTTTCCCGGGACTAGAAATCAGGTTGTCCGTTGACAAGTAGTTTTCATGGAAGGCATAATAGTTTCTATGGAAACTATCAGGGTTGATAGGCAACGGACACGCGCGTTAGAGAGCCATCTAGGATATTGGCTGAGACGCGTCTCCAACGCTGTTTCGGGTGGATTCTCGCGTGCCCTTCAAGACAAACAGACTTCCGTTGCGGAGTGGGTACTTCTATGCGAGCTTCACCAGCGCGGTCAAACCGCTCCGGGCGAGTTAGCCGAGATCTCGGGATTGACTCGCGGCGCGGTGTCCAAAATCATCGACAAACTCGAAGCCAAGGCTTGGATAAGCGCAGGCACGAACGCGGCTGACAACCGATCTCGTCTGCTTTCTCTGACACCTGAGGGGCGACGCGCTCTCCCGATCCTCGCGAAACTCGCGGATACGAACGACGCGCGTTTCTTCGACTGCCTGGACCCAGCGGAGAAGCGCACCCTCCGAGAACTCCTCACCAAAGTTGCAGCGAACAACCGCATCCAGAATGTTCCAACAGAATAGGGAGAAAACGCATGAGTAAAGCAACCACTAATCTGACTGAGGCCATGAAGCGTGCCGAAGCGATTCGACCTCGCGTGGGTGGTTTTCCCTACCTTGCCGAAGTGCTAAGGCAGGCTGGAGTGACACGGAACATATGGACACTGCCATCCTGCCAGAGTCTCTTTCTCACTGGAGATGGTTCTGTCGTCATGCAGGGCAGTCCGTTGACTTCGGGTGTGGTCGATGTGCCGGCTTTCGACGAGAGTGCCTTGATCAAGGTGCTCCGCATCGATCAGGCGGGCGAGAGTACCTTCCAGGAGTTTCTAGGCTCATCTTGGCGAGCAGGAGTCATGCGCTATGACGTTGACCTTGAAGCACGCACGGTGGCCTACCAAGGCTGCAGAGGAGAGGAGTACGTCGAAACCTATCCAGCGGTGAGCCTTGGCTGAATTGAGAGCAGAAGGTGCCTGTTCCGCTCATACTCCGCATCCACCAAACCTCACGCCTGTTGCAGTCGGGGGATTCCCGCGCGCTCGATGCACTTGAGTGGCGCGTCGACATCCCCGGCGTGAATTGACTCAACGGCGCAGTGCTCTATTGCATAAGAACTTTCCGCACTTAGCTAGTCTGCTACTTCTCTATTCGTGCGGTGGCAGCGGATCGGGCCGATCAAGCGCTGCGAAGGTGCCGTCCTCCAAGCGAGTGAGCGTGGGAGAATATTGGCCGAGCAGGGAGCGCTGCCACCACTCTCCCGTGCTGTGCTTCTTTGCCAAGGATGTAAACCAGTACTGCCACAACACGGTGCGGACGAAGCGCGGCGGATGAAGCGGGAACGGGTTCGTGCGGAAGAGGCCAAGCACGTCAGCATCGCCATCAAGGAGCCGTTCCTGTGTGAGCGGCACGATGGAGTTCTGCTGCCAGTCTCCCAGTGACGCGAACCACAGGTTCCAGTCGAAGCGGGGCTGATAGGGGGCGTAGATGCGGGGCCGCTCGCTCAACGCCTGTGGCTTGTATCGGAAGGAGTACGGCGTCCAGTGCACACCGTCGTCTGAGCCCTGAAACTCAATCTCATACCGGCCATGCGTCATGGTGGCGAAGAGGCCGTACTGGTTGGCGATCCGCAACGGTTCCAGAAGCTGCACGGGTGTATGCGGAAGAGGATTGTTCGGCGAGATCATGTCGATGAATTCAACGGTGGTGACATAGCCGACCAGCAGCAGGCAAGGTGCAGCCGCGACTAGTTTGGCTGCGCGCAGGGCTGCAAGCCGTTTGTGATGCGGCTCGTGGTGTGACGAGGAACCCTGCTCCTGGCTGACATCCTCCGAACTGCGAGGACGCCAACGGTGAGGAACAACGCGCAGCATATCGGAGTCGGCCAGGAGAAGAAAGCCAAGCGAGAGCACGAGGTAATTGAGGAAGGCGTAGTTGCCGGTGAGAATGACGCCGATTTCCCACGGGGTGACGATCAAGAAGCAGACCAGTCTCGCGCGTCGGCCAAAGAAGAGCAGGCATACGATCACGAACTCCATCACCAGCGTGCCATTCGTGCTGGCGATCTGAAACCAACGTGGAGCATGCCCCAGGTACCAGCCGATCCAGGTAGGCAGCGGGCTGTTTTGGTAGTACTCATACATGGCCGTGCCGTTGTGCCACTCAGGGTCACCGAAGAGCCACTTCGCCAGGCCGGACTCGAAGTAGATCCGGAACCATTCCCACTGCAGCAGCCACAGGCTGAGGCGTGAGGTGGGCCGGTCGGCTCCCCATCCTGGCAGAAGGCCGCGAGGCACAAAGAAGAGCGCGAGGAAGCCGGCCTCGAGCAGCATGCCATCGGATTGATAGCCGGAGAAGTCCTGCGCAGCCGCGACGAAGGACAGGAAGCACACGAAGCAGACGAGCAGATTGAGGCGTGGCCACAGGTTGAGAAAGGCGAGGACAGACGCTGCGAGACCAATCCACATGACCACCATGAGCAACTGCGAATCCGGTGCCAGCCAAAGGAGCGTGGGCGCAAACCAGAATCGACTGGTCCTCATCACCTCCGCCACCTGCTTCAGGTAGGAGCCAGCAGGAAGAATGCCAGCCGGACCGACAAGCCCCTTGACCTGGAAAAGCAAGGCGAAGAACGCCGAGAAGTGGATGCCGGCCAGGGCGCGGATAAACAGCCAGCGCGCTACGAAGATGTGACGTGGGCCGGCAGTCGGGTCCAAGATCCATCGCAGCAGATGGCCTTTGCGTCCTGAGGCGCGGGAGGCATCGAGCTGCATGGCGTGTAGGAACATATTAGTTGGGAAGCCTACCAGCGTGCGGGGGTTGTGAGGCTAACTCTACAGTTATCGATCGACGTCGTTATGAAGCAGGTGTTCCATTTCGTCGTGCAATCGCTCGGCCAGAGCGGTGGGGGACTCGTTCGTCGACGGAAGGGTTGGAGTCCCCAGGACGATCTCCACCACGCCCGCATGGAACCAGCGGCGGCGTCGCGTCACCAGCAGATCCATGCCTCGCAAAGCCACGGGCAGCACCGCCGTGCGGGACTCCTCCGCGAGCAGACCAATGCCGGCCCTGAAAGGCTGAAGGGTGCCGTCCTCCGAGCGATGGCCCTCGGGAAAGATCAGCACATGGTAGCCGGAGTCGAGAGCTTCGCCGACGTGCATGAAGCTTTCGCGTATACCAGTGATGCGGGGAAGCGGAAAGATGTTGAAGAGGGCCGTCAGCAGAAAGAGCTGCACGGGTGCGAGCAGGTTCGCCCACCAGGAAACCTGGTTGCGCGCGTGCCGCCAGTCGTCGAGCATCTCGCCTCCGGCTGCGATGGCAACCCTGCGGCGGACGCTGGAAGGCAGCCCATAGAGCACCAGTGCGGCATCGAACAGGGTGACGTGGTTCGCGATCAGAAGCATGGGTTCGGGACGCTTCGCGGCAGTTGGAATAGGAGCGATGCGGGGCCGCAGCAGAAGCCACACGCTTGGCCTCACGATGACCTCCTGGAAAGCCACGCGAAGCCATTCCATCGGCTTCCACCACGGCCAACGAGGGTAGCGGAACTGGCGCATCGGGAGCGCCGAGAGCACCGGGAGCGACAGGTCAGGTGGATGGTCCATGGGCACTCTTTCGACTGCCGCCGGAGTTCCATCCTTGAGCATCGGGGACGAAGTGGGCGGGGTCCTTCCAGAGGCGTTCGCCACCGCGGCACGCAACTCACCTAGTGTCTCGAGACCGGCCAGCCTGGCGTCCTCAATCGCCACACCGAAGCGCGCTTCCATGGCGACGCCAAGCTGCAGTCGCGCAAGGCTGTCGAGGTGGAGATCAGCGTCGAGTCGGGCTGCTTCACCTGTTTCGGTCCCCGGCTGTCGTCCCGTTATTTCTGCGATGAGCGCAAGCAGTGGATCGGCGTGATTCGCCTGCACGGTCAATTCGTTCTCCTGCGCCGCAGCCCATGCAGCTACGCGCCGCCGCTGCACCTTGCCCGTGGAGGTGCGGGGCAGGTCCGCCTCCGGCCAGAGCAGCGAGCGGTACACTCGCTGGAACTCGGCGAGCGAACTATTTGCGCGGTCCAACGCTCTTTGAGCAGAGGACGCGCCACCGGGTGCTATGAGTACGGCTACGGGTTCTAACGTGGACGGGGTGGCGGAATCCAACACGTAGTGTGGGGCCGGCGATGTACCGGGTAGAGATCGAGTTCGTACCGGGACCACGGCGCAGGCAGTAATCTCGGGCTGCTGCAGTAGCGCGGCCTCTACGTCCTCAGGGTGAAGATTGAGGCCGGCTGCAGTGACGATTGCTTCGCCGGAACGGCCGACGAAGCGGAGATTTCCGGCCGTGTCCTGGCGGAGGAGATCTCCTGTGCGCAGCCACGGGTCTTCGCGCTGCTCGATGTGTCCGCCGCGCCAGGTGGAGGTTGAGACCATCGGTCCTCGCACGCTCATTTCGCCCTCCGGCGAAATCCGAATCTCGCGGTCCGGCAGAGGTTTGCCCACAGAGCCACGCGCGATCTTGAAAGGGTGATTCAGCGTAATCAGCGCGGCCGTTTCGGTCATACCGTAGCCTTGAACGACGGCGTAGCCAAGGCCGTTCCAGAAGCTCTCAAGCTCCGGAGAAAGCGCCGCACCGCCGCAGACAAAGGCCCAGAACCGCCAGCCCAGTCGGCGGTGGATCCGGCGAAAACGCCAGATGCGCTGCAAGGCTTTCATGCCTGACGGCAAGCTGGCGAGTTCCAAGGCGAGGCCGGGCTCAAGCTGCAGCAGGTAGGTGCGCAGAAGCTCCATCAGGCGCGGCACGGCAGCCAATACCGTGATGCCTTCGCGTCGAAGGATGCCGGCCAGCCGCGCTGCCTCCAGGCGCGATTCGAAGTGAACCTCTGCGCCGAGCACTGGCGGCAACCACAAGCCCATGGACTGGCCGAAGACGTGCGACAGCGGAAGCGTATGCAGGATTCGCAGCGGCCCATACAGGCTCGCAGCCCGGCGATACCGCTGATACTCGCGCTCGATCGGCTCTACCGATGCGAGCAGGTTGCCGTGTGTGTGCACGATACCCTTGGGCTCCGACGTGGTGCCTGAGGTGGAGAGGATTTGCAGTGGCGTGTCGCGCGTGAGCGTTGGGCCGACAATCGGTGTCGCTGGCGGAAGCGTCTTGAGATCGTCGAGGTCAAACGACGGGATGTTGCCTCTGTCCAATGTCGACAGCAGCGCGGGTTCGCCTACGAGAAGACGCGGGCTCGTTTCGGCGAGAACGCGTGCGGCGAATTCTGTTGTGCCGGTTGCGTCGAGCGGCACCACAAGCACTCCTTGCAGCACGCAGCCGAAGAACGCGGCTACCCATGCAGCAGAGTTCGGCGCCCACAGGATGACTCGGTCACCCTCCGCGATGCCGCGACGAGCGAGCTCCGAGGCGAAGCGATCGGTGAGGCCTGCGAGTTCGCCGTACCGCATGCGGTAGCGGCGATTGCCCCTGTAATCGACCACCGCGACCCGCTCTGCGTGGCGGCGCCAGTCGTCGACAAGGGTGGCGATATTGGTTCGCAAAGGCATCGCTCACTGGGTAAGATGCGACAGGTTGGATCCGTGCGTCCTCCGCGATACGCTTCGCGGCTGCAGCTGGCAGCCGCATCATCCCGTTGTACCCGGCTGCGACGAGGTCGTCGTTGCGGCCACGAATCTTGTATAGAGAGGATGTCACTCCCCCATGCCGGTTTCCTGCGAGACTAAGCTGGCCGCCAATTCTATAACTACTGGGGATCTTGGCCGACTGATCTCGGCCGCGCCAAGAAGCATGAATGAGAGTTGTAGCGATTAAAAAGTGCTTGCCGCGATAGATTGGGGGATCTCGACCTTGCCGTTGAGGATGAGGTCATCCACGTTGTCGCCGACGTGGATGCCGAAGCTTCCGGCGGAGATGGTCCACTTCTTTGCGTCGACATCATAGTAAGCGAAGGCGTGACGGTTGAGGGTGATCGAGACCTGTTTGGTCTGCTTCGGTGCGAGTTCGACGCGCTCGAAGCCCTTGAGTTCACGCTCGGGAGTTTCGACTTTGGCGTGGCCGTCGGAGACATAGACCTGTGCGACTTCGGCGCCGGCACGGTCACCCGTGTTGGTGACGCTGAAGCTGACGGTGACGTGCGGGTCGGTAGCGGAGAATTCCGGAGTCACCTTGAGATCGGAGATCTTGAACGTGGTGTAAGAGAGGCCGTAGCCGAAGGGGAACAGCGGCTTGACGTTGTTCTTAATGTAGCCACGGTAGCCGACGAAGATGCCTTCGTTGTAGTGCACGTCGATGGAGCCCGGTGCAGGGTAGTAGTTGTTGTAGGAGGGGTTGTCGTCGGCGTGGCGTTCGAAGGTGGCGGGCAGGTGGCCGGAAGGGTTGGTCTGGCCGAGGAGGATCTCGGCGAGAGCCGTGCCGGCGTCCTGACCCGCGTACCAGGTGTAGAGGATTGCGGGAACGTGGTCGAGCCAGGCGTTGGAGTCGACGTTGCCTCCGGCGGTGACGGTGACGATGGTCTTCTTGTTGGCTGCGGCCATTGCGTTGATGAGTTCGTCCTGGCCGACGGGGAGGGCGAAGGTACGGTCGCCGCCCTCGCTCTCGCTGTCGTGGTCAAAGCCGGCGCAGACGACGACGGCATCGGCTTTCGCAGCCATCTCGACGGCGCGGGCGTGGACGATCTTGTCGGCAAGCGCGATGCCCACGGCTAGGTGCCCGCCAAAGAATCCCTTCTGGTAGTTCTCGGCGACGATCTTGTGCGGTCCAGCGGTGAGATCGAGTGCGACCCAGGGCTGGAAGGCGCGGACCCAGGCCCAGTCGTCGACGACGAGCTTGCCATCGACGTAGAGGCGGTCGCCGGAACCTTCGCCGGAACCTTCGAGGACGACAAGGTAGCGGCCCGCAGTGGGCGCGTGGAAGTAACCGGTGATGCGGTTGGAGGTCTGCTTGGGCGCGGACTGCGAGAGGGTAGTGAGGAGGTCCATGAACTGGTCGAGGTTGGCGACCATGGCGGCAAGACTCATGCCTGCGAGGCTAATGTGCTTTTGGGTGGTGGTCTGGGTGGGGGTGCCGGAGAGGCCGGCGTTGGCGAAGGCTTCGACGGTGACGCCGGGGGTGGTGCCGTCTTCGGTGGTGGTGAAGTCGGTGGCGTGGGCGAGTTCGGAGATGGTCGGCAGGCCGCGGTCATAGAGCACGTTGACGTTGGAGCCGAGCGCGGCGGCAATGCCTTCGACCGGGCTGACGAGGTGGAGGGGTACAACGCCTGCGCTGCCGCCGCCGACATCGACGCCGGGATAAGCATCCGGGCCGACGACCAGGATGGTCTTGAGGCGCGACTTCTCAAGCGGCAGGAGATGGTCATCGTTCTTAAGCAGCACGGCGGACTCACGCGCGGACTGGAGAGCGACGGCATTATTCTGCGTGTCGACGAAGGAGAGATCGGTGTCGGTCTGAGTGCGGGCGTGGCCGTCGGCGTCGATCCAGCCGAAGCTCATGGCGGTGGTGAGAATGTGCTTGATCTTCTCGTCGATGGTGGCTTCGGAGAGCTTGCCGTCTGTGATGGCCGCGGCGAGGGTCTTGGGGTTCATGAACTGGCCGGTGGGCATCTCGATGTCGAGGCCGCCGTTGGCTGCGGCGACGCCGTCGTAGGTAGCATCCCAGTCGGACATGACGACGCCTGGGTAGTGCCATTCATTGCGGACGATGTCGATGTTGAAGTAGCGGTTCTGGGTGGCGTGCTGGCCATTGATGAGGTTGTAGCTGTCCATGATCGCGCCGACGTGCGCCTGCTCAGCGCCAGCCTTGAAGGTGGGGAGATAGATCTCACGGATCGCTCGCTCGCCGACGACGGTGTTCGAGTCATGGCGCAGAAACTCCGAGTTGTTGACGAGGAAGTGCTTGATGGTGGAACTGACGCCCTGTGCCTGCATCCCATCGATGTAACCGACGGCGATCTGTGAGGCCAGATAGGGGTCTTCGCCGAAGTACTCGAAGTTGCGTCCGTTCCGCGGCGAGCGGTAGATGTTGACCCCGGGGCCGAGCATGTAATCGACACCGCGGGCGCGGGCGTCGCGGCCAATGCCGCCACCGACCTCAACGGCAAGCTTGGGGTCCCAGGATGCGGCGAGGCCAATCCCCGCGGAGTAGACGGTGGGGGGAAGCCAGCGTTGGAGCGGGTCCCATAGGGGCCGTCCGACATCTCAAATGCCGGGAGGCCGAGCGACGGGACGGCGCGGACGGCAAAGCCAGTACCGCCGATGTAATCGAGTTTCTGTTGGAGCGTCATCTTGTGGACGAGTTCGTCGACGCGATGCTGCTCGGCAGCGGTAAGCGGATGCGGGCTTTGAGCATGGGAGGGAAACGCGAGTACGGCGGCGGTGGTGGCGAGGAGCAGACCAAAGGCGGCAGAAAAGCGGAGCTTGAACATTTCTCGGAGTCCTTCAAAGAGGATGACGTTAGAAGTGATGGAAAACGGCCGGGCTTGCACGGCGCGGACTAGTTGTAGGTGCCTTAGCATACTAATCCTGCAAAAACGATTTCGTGAAGAGGGCCGGATGCGATGTCCAAAGAGCAGGACGTGCGGACCCGGACCGGAAGGAGCGCGACCGCCCGAGGCAACCTCCAGGAACGCTGAACGCTACGCAAATCGAGCGATCTTGCACATAGCTTATTGCGGTTCCGATGAGTGCGATGCGCTGGAAGTGTATGGAACGGCGGAGGCTCCGTAACTAACGTCGTGTGGCGACGCTTCCTCTGTTTTGTTGCCGGGCCGAACGATAAATCCTTGTGATGAAAAAAGTGTTTGACAATCATACTTTTGATGGATATTGTTCTCCATCGAACTCACAAAAGGCTATCTGAGTGTCTCTACTAAAACGGTTGAGCGAGGTTTTAGTGGTTCATTCAGAGTACTTACAACTACGGAACAGGCTGCCTACTTTGGTGCCCTGTCCAACACACACTTTGAGGTCGTGAAATATGAATCCAAGACGCAGCTGGAGTTTAGGACTTACACTGCTTGCACTGTTTCTGCTCCTCCCGATGGGTAAGACCGCATGGGCGCAGCAGAACTCACTGATCACCGGCACGGTGGTCGACGACGCAGGAGCGGCCATTCCGGGGGCGGCCGTTACCCTAACGAGCACGGCCACCGGATACACTTCCCAAACCGTCAGTAACAACCTCGGTTACTTCAGCTTTCCGGGACTGAATCCGGGCTCGTACAATCTGTCGGTTTCGGCCAAGGGTTTCCAGACGAAGGTATCGAATGGTCTGGCGGTGAACGTTTCGGAGACACTGGCGGTGAAAACCTCGCTGCCTGTGGGCAATGTGAGTCAGACGATCGAGGTGACGGCCGACCAGTTGACGGTTCAGACGGACTCGAACGTGGTCAGCACCCTGGTCAGCGCGCAGCAGATTGAGTCGATCGCGACTGAGAACCGGAACTTTTCAGCACTGGTCGCGCTGGGCCTGGGCGTTAGTTCCAACCTTCCCGACAACAACACACCGACCTCGGTCGGATCGAGTGCATCGATCAGCGTGAACGGGCTCCGGCAGAGCCACAACATCTGGCTGATCGACGGTGGCGAAGCGGATGATCGTGGCGGCGCAGGTGGTAGCTCCATTGAACCCTCGCAGGACGCGATCGCGCAGATCGAGACCCTCGCATCGAACTACCCGCCGGACTATGGCATCTCGTCAGGCGCGACGATCAGTCTCTCGCTGAAGAGCGGCACGACGCACTTCCACGGGGAACTATGGGAGTTCAACCGGAACACGGTTTTCAATGCGAATTCGGTGTTGAACAAGCAGCAGGCGACTGTGAGTAAGCGCTCGAAGCTGAACTACAACATCTACGGGTTCAACATTGGCGGCCCGCTGTTCATCCCGCACCTGTATGCGAAGGGCAAGACATTCTTCTTCTGGAACGAAGAGTGGCGCAAGCTGATCCAAGGCAGCGGTGCGGCAGAGAACAAAACGCTGCCTCTGGCGGACTTTCCAACCGCGGGCACGGACCTGAAGTATGTCTCGCCAAAATTTGCTTCGACACCGATTATTCCGATTGTGCCAGTGGTCGGCGATCCGGTGATTGCTGCGAAGATCGCGGGCGATGGACTGGTTCAAGGCCAGCAGTTCACCAACAATATCATTCCCGCAAATCTGTTCGACCCCAATGCGGTTCTCTACCTGAGTTCGGGAATCGTTCCGAAGCCGAATGCAGCGAATGATCAGTTCATCGGGCAGGCGTCTCTGCCGATCAATGTGCGCGACGATATTGTCCGCATCGATCATCGCGTCAACGAGAAGTGGCAGATTCTAGGTCACTATATCCATGACTCCGTGAGCCAGAGTGCTGCCGCGCCGATGATCGGCTGGAGCGGTGGAACGTGGCCGACGATCACCAGCGTCTTCAACAACCCTTCCACCAGCGCGGCGCTCAAGATTACGGCCACACTGTCCTCCAACCTGCTCGTAGAAGCCAGCCTGAACTACGACGGCAACGTCATCAATATCACGAACTCGGCCTTGGGCAACCTGCCTGCGGGCTTCTCGACGCATCCGTTCTTCTCGAACGGTGCAACTGCGGTTCCGGGAATGCAGTGGAACGGAGTGTACGGCGTTCAGGAGCACCCAGGTTCGGCGCCATGGCACAATGCTGCGAACGACTATGAGCCGAAGATCGATGTCTCCTACCAGCAGGGCAGACACGAGATGAAGTTTGGCGCCAGCTGGAACAAGTACGACAAGAACCAGAAGCTGTTCCTCGATGCAGAGGGCGATTACCAGTTCAACAACCAGACAGGCGATCCGTTCCTGGATATGCTGCTTGGCCTTTCAGCGAGCTACTCCCAGTCGCAGCAGGCGCCGATCCGGCATTACGTGAACAACACTGTCTCGGCCTATGCGATGGATACATGGCACGTGACGCCGCGCCTGAGCCTGCAGTTGGGCCTGCGCTACGACGCTCTGCCTCATGCCTTTGAGACGAGCAACGCGATTGGCAACTTCAACCCGGCGCATTACCTGCAGAGCGAAGCGCCTGGATGGAACAATGGCGTGGGAGGAAGCGGTGCGCTGGTGACGACGGGTCCCGGCTTCCAGACCATCAACGGCGGCACGTATTACCTGAACGGAGTCGATCTGGCTGGAGTAGCCGGTGTTCCCCGCGGTCTGGTGACCAACGACTTCAATACACTGCAACCGCGCGTAGGTTTCTCTGAGGACGTGTTTGGGAATGGCAGAACCGTGATTCGTGGCGGCTTTGGAACATTCTTTGAGCGGCTTCAGGGCAACGACATCTACAACGCAGCAACAGCAGCGCCGTTCGCCAACACGCCTTCGGCCAACAATGTGGAGTTCAGCAACCAGGGCACCAGTTGGGTCACGGGCGGAACGGCGGCAATACCGTCCTTCGCACAGGGCAGCACCACCTTGGCGCAGACCTACAAGGCTCCGGCCGTGGCGCAGTTCAGCCTCGGCATGCAGCATCAGCTGGCTCCTTCAGTGATCTGGATTGTGCAGTATGTTGGCAATATCGCATGGCACCAGAACATCGAGCGCAACATCAACAACTACTCGCTGAACACACCGTTGATTGCTCCCAACACAAATGCAAGCCTTGGGAACAACTATGCTGCGTACACGCGGGCGAACGCCGGCGATCCAAACAACCACTCCGGCACGAACCCTGGAGGCCAGTCGATTCCCGTTGCGGACCAGCTGCGCCAGTACCCCGGCTTCGGCGGTATCAACCAGCAGGAGAACACCACGAATGGCAACTACAACGGCTTCCAGACAAGCGTGCGAGCGCAGAACCGTTGGGGCCTGAGTGGTGAAATTGATTACACCTGGTCGCATGAGATCGACGTCTCGAGCTACGATCTGAACGGCGTGGGCAACCCCTTCAACCTGAAGTATGACAAGGGTTCTGGCGCGTTCGACCGTCGCCATATCCTAAGCGCGAACTACATCTACAATCTGCCCTTCTTCAAGGAGAGCGGGCTCATGCACACGTTGCTTGGCGGCTGGCAGTTGGCTGGAACGACGATCTTCGAGTCGGGTCCGGTCATCAACAACGGCGGCGGGAACATCGGTCCGCACCTGGGTATCAACTATGACCCAATCGGGTTGGGCGGCGGCTATACTAACCGTCCGAACGTACTGGGCAAGGTAAAGTACAACAGGAGCCGTGGTAGCTGGTTGCTGAATCCGAGTTCCAGCCGCTGGATCAACAACAGCCAGTTCAGCTCACCAACCCCGGCCTGGGCCGGCGGTCCAAACCAGGGCTTCGGTGATGCTGGCAAGGATGCGATTGTTGGACCGGGACGTGTAAACTTCACCACCTCGCTCTACAAGTCGTTCGCGATCCATGGGAACATGAGCTTGCAGTTCCGCGCTGAGTCGTTCAACACCTTCAATCATTCGGAGGCGAGCGGGATCAACAACACGTATACCGGTCCCGGCAACTCGACGTTTGGTCAGGTGAACTCGTTCTACGATCCCCGCAGTCTGGAGTTCGGCGGCAAGTTCATCTTCTAAGCGCAACCCTTAACCCGAGGCGCGGCAGAGATATCTCTGCCGCGCCTTGGCTATCTGTGGTGAGTTTCAGTTATGGGCAGCGAGAGATTGCAGGCGAGCGTGGGGCCGCGTAGTGTGGTGGAGCGCGGTCTATGGAGGTCGAGTGACGGGGTCTGGGTGGCATAATTGGTTGTCGTGCGCAGGCGCGATGGTATTCGCTGCAGTTTTTGTTACACCCGCGTTTGCCCAGGGAATCGACAGGACAACCGCGATGGCCCTTGAGCAACAGGGCCGCAATGCAGACGCGGAGCAAGTGTGGCAGGCGCTGGTTCAAGCCAATCCAAAAAACGCAGAAGCACTTGCGCACCTGGGACTGCTGGAGGCGCGACAGGAGCACTATGACGCAGCTGCGGAGTACGACCGCCGAGCGATGAAGGCGAACCCCAATCTTCCGGGCGTTCGGTTGAACCTTGGGCTCGCACTCTTCAAGGCAGGAAAGTTCTCGCAGGCCATCCCGATCTTTACGGCGGAGCTGCGACTGCATCCCGGCGACCAGCGGATGACCATCCTGCTGGGGATGTGCCACTACGGCATGGGGGATTATCTGGTGGCGGTGCCCTACCTGGAGAAGGCAGCGGCGAAGGATCCGCAGAACCTGGAACTGCGGCTAACGCTGGCACACAGTTGTCTGTGGAGCAAGCAGTACAAGTGCGTGACCGATGTAAGCAAGCAAATCCTGACGTTGAATCCTGAGTCCGCGGAGGCGGACATGCTGACCGGTGAGGCACTCGATGCTCAGGGTGACGATGCGGGAGCCGTCGAGCAGTTTCGAGCAGCGGTGCGGGCGAACCCGAAGCAGCCGGACGTGCACTTCGGACTGGGATACTTGCTGTGGAAGGAGAGGCAGTTTGCCGAGGCGGCGGCGGAGTTTGCTGCGGAAGTGGCGAACGATCCAACTCAGACTCAGGCGTTGGCGTATCTGGGCGACTCCTATCTGCAGACGGAACAATATGACAAGGCCGAGCCGGAACTTGTGCGGGCTGCTGCGGCGGCGCCTGCGATGGCGATGGTGCACCGCGACCTCGGAGTGCTGTATGCGAAGACCGCGCGAAACGACGTCGCGGTGAAGGAGTTAGAGAAGGCGATCGCCTTGAACGCTGAGGACGCGTCGACGCACTTTCAACTGGCGCGGGCGTATCGGGCACTGGGACGCGCGAACGATGCAAAGGTGGAGTTTGCTATCGCCGGCAGAATGAACAAGCAGGCGGACGAGGCACTGACCCAGAAGATGAGTGGCGCTCCTGCGCCGAAGCCGTAGTGGCTGATCGGTAACGGCAAGGCGTTCTCCGGGGGGGAGCGCTGTCAGGGCCTGGAGACGGTCGGGTAGACCTTGATCCAGTGGTTGCGCATCGTGGCATGGACCTCGGCACCGGCTGTGGTGGAGACGATGACCGTAGTCGGCTCAATAGGCATATGACAGGCGACGCAGCGGGACGTGATGCCGACGCCGATTTGCTTCGATTCGGGGCAGGCCTGCCACCTGTGGCAGCTGAGGCACTTTTCGGAGTAACTCGCAGCGGCTCGTTCAGGCGCGTGGGTGTCGTGGCAGGTGGAGCAGGTCATGTTGGCCGACTCACGGAAGCAGCGGCTGCGTTCGAGCAGGCCAACCTGGTTGCCATGGACGTCGGGATGCTCGACGGGGGCGACGTCGAGCCGCCGGAAGTACTTGCTGAGCGGCTGGCCGGGCACGTAGGAGAATGCCGTGGCGAGTGGCTCGCGCGCGATGCCGTTGTGACAGAGCGCGCAGAGGTCGATCTGTCGGTCCCGAGAGAACTTTGCGGGGTTGAGAATGGCGGCAGCGGCAAGTTCGCTTTCGATTTTAGGATCGGGTTTGGAGGGGTGTGCCACGCGC
The DNA here is from genome assembly GCA_036510715.1 of Acidobacteriaceae bacterium. Lineage (GTDB taxonomy): Bacteria > Acidobacteriota > Terriglobia > Terriglobales > Acidobacteriaceae > Granulicella. The sequence continues at coordinate 1,337 of DATCDL010000510.1, read as the reverse complement.
TCAGCTTCGAGCGCCACATGCTTTGCGCCGGGGCCGTGGCAGGTCTCGCAGCCGATGCCGGGCTCGAAGGAAGCACGATCGAAGCGGTTGGTATCGGGCGAGTCAGACCGCGGGCGGAGATAGCTCGCATGGCACTCCATGCAAGCAGGGTAGATGGGGCGGGAGAAGTTGGCGGTTCCGTCGTCGTATCCCGGGCTGTTGATCCAGCGGTGGCCGGCGGTCCAATAGCTTACGGGGAGTTCGAAGAGCTGGTCGCCCTGCCAGTAGAGAAATGTCTGGCCGCGCTTGCCGGAGCCGGTGACGATATCGATACTCTCGCGTTGCCGCTGCAACTGCGTCCCGAAGCCAGTGATGGCGGTCTCATAGTAGCGGCCTGCTTCGTGGTCCATACGGAACTGTAGCGAGGGTTCGCCGCTGTCGTTGTTCGGGGCGACGATGGTGAGGACATTCGTGCCGGGGGCGAAGGAGCCGTGGACCGATTCCGGAGTCGGCAGCTGCGAGGTGAAGCGATGCGCAGTGCGTAGATAGCTGAGCGACTGCTGGCGATGGCAGCCGGCGCAGGACCCGTCGCCTGCGTACCCGGGGCGAAGCGGCGGAAAGCTTTGCGCCGCTCCGGTGAGTGCGCTTCCAGCGGTAAACGCGAGTCCCAGAGCCAGAACGGCGAGGAGCAACCGAGGTCGCTGCTGCGGTGGCGACCCGTTCAAATTGTCGGCGGAACGTGTGGAGGGCACGGCATCACTCTACCGCGCTGAAGGCTTGGAGGCAACGCCTCAGACCGCACAGGAACGACAGCGGAATGCTGCGGATACGTCCTGAACTCGCTCGTCTCCGCGGATGTCGATCGACGAATCAGAATCAGGATCAGCCGCAGTATGAGACCAAGTGCAACAAGCTCCTAGGGGTGGGCTGCAATGTGAATGGCCAGCAGTCGTTCCAGCGTTGGCTTCAGCAGGTTGAGGTGCAGGGCGTTGGCTCCATCTGACTTCGCCTCGGCAGGATTGTCGTGGACTTCCAAAAAGATGCCGTCGATCCCCGCAGCCACGGCGGCGCCCGCGAGTACGGGGATAAATTCAGGCTGGCCGCCGGAGACGCCATTGCCTCCGCTCGGCATCTGTACCGAGTGAGTAGCGTCGAAGATCACCGGCGCAAAGCCTCGCATGATCGGCAGCGAACGCATATCGACGACCAGGTTGTTGTAGCCGAAGCTGGCACCGCGCTCGGTCAGCGCGACGCGGGGATTGCCGGAGTCGCGGACCTTGTCGACGGCGTGCCGCATGTCCCACGGTGCGACAAACTGGCCCTTTTTGATATTGATGGCTCGGCCCGTGGCTGCTGCC
>DATCDL010000509.1:0-5474 GCA_036510715.1 Acidobacteriaceae bacterium | reverse complement strand
CGCCTCCTCGTGGTAGGTCGCATAGCGTGGATCGGCCTCGAGCACCTTGAGCGAGCGGGCATTCTCGGCCCGGACCCAGGCCATGGAGCGGGGGCTGCTTACGTCCTCGAGCCAGAGGTATTTGTCGGTGGAGGCAGGGCTGGCGGCGATGGAGGTGGCGGCGGCCTGTTGGGCGGGGGCTTGTTGGGCGTTGAGGCGCGGTGCCGTTGCTGCAGCTACCAGAAACATTGCGGCGGCCAGGGTTGCGGGCGACCAACGAACTCCCTTGAACATCGTCACACTCCTTCGCACTTCGACAGGCGTTGTAGTGTGAACGATACCCTATCGCGCAGGTGAGTTGCTGGAGACGGCTGCCTTCGCGAAGCGGATTGGGGGTTCAGGGTGTGCGCCGTTGACGCGCGGATGGGTTGCAGGGTGAATAGCGTGAGGACGGATGCGTTGAGGACGGATCAGGGGCGGACGCCGGGCTGCAGCGCGGAGAGTGGCGTCACGGTAGGGGTTGCAGCACCGATGAGCTCGGTCACGGAATCGGAATTCTGGTTCGGCACCCAGACATCGCCGGAGGCGTCGATGGCGATGAAGGAAGGATTGTTGAGGGTGCCTCGTTGATAGCCGTAGGAACCCGTGACAGCCGCCCCGGTGCTATCGAATTCCGAGAGCGCATAGGAGTTCCCCGCATTGGTGATCCACACGTTGTTGCCGCCGTCGATCGCGACCCAGGACGGTGAAGACAGTCCACCCAGTGCATCGTTGTCGGAGACGCCGTAGGTAGTTTGGGCTCCTCCGGACGTGACCCTGAACAGGTTGGTCTGAGCTCCCGCCCCTACCCATCCGGCTCCGAAACTGTCGATCGCAACGTTGGTGGGACCATTGGCGCCAGCAGGAGAAAACGAGCCGGTTCCTCCGGGATTCGAGACGCGGCACACCGAATTGCCAGAGTCGGTCGCCGCCCAGAGGTAGTCGCTGGGATCAAGCGCAATGAAGGCAACGTGTTGAAGGCAGCTGTTGCTGATGGAGGATTTGACCGAGACCGTGGGGCTCGAAGTAGCCGAGTTGTTGAACTTCTGGATGATCTGGGTGCCGGCTCCACCATCGGTCACGTAGACGTAGTTGCCGTGGCTCCTGCTGTCGATGACCACGGAGGTCGGATAGTTCATCTGCGGGGAGGTCCACGGAGACCCGCCGACCGAGCCGAGGCTGCTGGTGTAGCCATAGAGGGCGTTTGAGTTTGCCGCCGTGACAAACACGTTGTTGCCCGAATCAATCGCGACAGAGTTGAAACTATTTCCACCGGTAGCGCTGGTGGCGAGGACCGCTCCCGCTGGAGAGAGCTTGGTCACATACCCCGAGCTGGAGTTGGTCGGCACCAGCGCGTTGCCGAGGCTGTCAATGGCAAGACTGCCCGGAGACGAGATGTTGTTGTAGGTGATCGCGACGGTGAAATCCTTGGGTTGGGACTTGAGCGAAGGGGAGAAGGGCACGGTTCCGCCGGCCAGGTTCCAGAGCCTCAGGACGTGGGATGCACCGGGGTTTTGGGCGATATTGATGACCGCCGTTGCGATATCGATGGGTTTGGTGCCGTTGGAGGTTCCGTCGCTGGTGGCGTCGGCGAAGAGGGTTTTGCAGGTGGCGGAGGGGGTGGTTGCGGTATTTGCCGAGTCGACGCACGCTGCCAGAATGTTTGCCAGGGTGTCGAGCTCCGCCTGGGGAACGGTGCCATTGCCTGCGGCCGTGCTCAGGTTGGCGATGTGGCCATCTCCGCCCTGCTGCGCTCCAAGAACAGCTCCCTGAATGTTGTAGAGGCTGGCGGAATTGAGCGCGGCGTTCTGCAGGCCGACAAGGTTCGTAGCGGAGGTCCCGATATGCAGGGGATCGCTCGCAAATCCGGCCAGGGCATACCCCTGGGCCACGGTGGACACCTCGTTCACGTAGACATACGAAAGGGCTCCGGGACCGCTGGAGAAGTTTCCAGAACTGGGACAGATACCCAGCAGTGCAACTTCGACGACCGCGGGATTATTCGCGCCCACCGATATCGCCGTGCCTGTCTGAACATTGGAGCCGCTGCCCGGAGCGATGCTGGTTGAGATCTGAAACGAAGAGGCGGTGGGTGTGCCCAGAACGGTTTGCGTGGTTCCGCTCAAGGTTGCCCACTGACCACCCAGACTGGAGAACTGGACGGTCTGCCCTGGAGAGAGCAGGTTGTTTCCGGTAAATGTGTAGGTATACGTGCCGTGATTCAAGCTCTCGGAAATTCCAGTGATGGCGATGGTGAAGGAGCTGTTGGCAGAGCCGCCGGAGACATAGAGATAGACCGGATACCCGATGTCGCAGGTGTAGTCGCCGGTGATGTAGAACTCTCCGAAGGCATTGGAGGTGATGTAGTAGAGGCCGTAGGTGGCGCTTCCCGTGACCTGATCCTGGGTAACGGGATAGCCGTTGCCAGCGGCGGCACCGGCAGAAGCGGCCGTAATAAGCGGCCTCGCCATCGTCGCGTAGCCGGTCGAGGCTGTGCCGGAGGCAGTCGCCTCGAGCAAAAAGACGTGCGAGTTGACGATCGGAGCGTGTCCACCGAAGACACTGCCGTGAATCTCTCCGACGGAGGTCTGCGAGGTGACGGTGGGAAAACTGACGCCGGCAAAACCGGAGCAGCCACTCAGGGTTAAGGTGGCGATGACGAGCGCAGATGCAAGGACTCCAGATAAGGCTTTGATGGCGTACCCCAGTGTGCAGCGCTTGCACTTGCTGAAGGCCCGGTAACGGTACATCGCGACCTGAACGACCAGCACAACTTTCTAGCTGCAGGGGTTATCGGCAAACGGGCTTGAAAGGATGAGCCGCGGCACTAAAACAGCAAAGCCCGGGCAGCGTTGCCCGGCCTTTGCTGTGGGTGCGTCTTCGTTTTGGCTACTGCTTCATGACTACTGTCCCTTTTCGTTGTCGCGGATGAACTCCGCGGTTCGGTCGCGAAGGCCGGTGCGAGCCTCCGGGTTCACATAGACCATGTGGCCGGTGGGGAAGAACTTGTACGCGATGTTCTTCTGCAGGCTGGCAGGCATGGGAAGGTGCTTCATCTCATACGTCGCGCCAAAGTACAGCGTGCCGAGATCGAAGTAACCTCCCATCAGCAAGATGTGCATCTTCGGATTGACCTTCATGGTGTAGGCCAGATCGGCCTCCACGTTAGAGCTGGTGCCGGGCCAACCGCCGTCTCCTCCCGGCGATTTGACGGCCATGTTCCAGTTCCAGCCTCCCATGCGAGCGCTTGGCTCGTAGGTCATGTTCTCGCCGAACTTCAGCGTGGTGTGCGCGTAGGTGTTCATGGCCGCGAGAATAGCCGACTCAATGGACTCGCTGAAGGGGTCGTACTGTGATTCGGAGTCCATCGGATTCATGCTCGCGCCTTGCCAGCGCGAGTCCAGACGACCGGTCGTTTCGTCACTGCTTCCGAGCAGATCCTGGGCGAACTGGCCGCCGGTCAGACGAAGGTTCGCCTTGATCCAGAGCGCGGCGGGAATGCCGGTATAGCTTTCGAGCTTGGCGGCGACAGCAGCCTTCTTCGTTGCGTCGAGATCCGCTCCCTGCAGCAGCGCGCTGGCGTAATCACCGAGCGCATACTGCTCCACCTCATGCAGCCAGGGCAGAAGCTCCGCAGGCTGGTTGGGAACCTTGTGGTGGTACCAGGCGGTCGAGGCAAAGCTGGGCAACGCGAGGTAGAAGCCGTTGTCCGTGCCGGGATTACCGTCGGAGCCATCAGCCGAGTCGTCAAAACTGAGAATCTGGCTGAGGAAGACGACCCCATTCAGATCCACGCCGTGGTGCTGCAGAGCGGCGGAGAGCGCGGCATCGCGCGTGGTCCCATAGCTCTCGCCGAAGAGAAACCGTGGCGAGTCCCAGCGGTCGTACTTGGTGAGAAAGCGACGAATGAACCGCTGGAAGGCGCCTGCGTCCTGATCGATGCCATAGAAGGCCTTGCTGGCCTCCTTGCCCATGACGCGGCCGTAGCCGGTGCCGGGAGCATCGATGAAGACCAGGTCGGCGGTGCCGAGCAGCGTGTCCTCATTGGGCACGATTTTGTACGGTCCACCGGCAGGATGGTCGAGGTCAGGAAGGACGACGCGCACCGGGCCAAAGCTGGCCATGCGAAGGTACATCGTCGCCGAGCCGGGACCACCGTTGTAGATGAAAACGATAGGGCGGGTGGCATCATCGACGCCCTTGGCAAAGTAGGCGGTGTAGAACATCGTCGCGGTGGCGGGGCGATCCTCGGGCTTGGCGGGAAGCTCGACGCCGGAGTCGGGGAGCAGCTTGCCGTCGAGGCCGAGCATCGCATCCTGAGCGTCTGTCGCGCCCACCGTCAGCAGCCCGGCGACGGCCTTGTAGGCAATGTTCTTTCCGCCGGCGCTTACGGTTCCTTCGGTGATGGAATCGGGAGTGGGGGTGGACGGCTTCGCTGGCTCGGCAGCGCTGGACGTCGTCGTGGTAGTCGTCGTCTTCTCGGCGTGATGCTCCTGCGCGAACGCAGAACCGGCCAACAAAATCAGGGCTGCTGAAAAATAAAAATGCGTGCGTCGCTGCTGAATAGACATGCCAACTCCGGTAATCAAGATGTGAAAAGGACCCAACGTTGCAGACCAGCAGTATAACCGCTTCGTCCCGGGTGCTACCCTCGGTGGAAACAATTCAGGAGTCTGCCACCATGCGTTTCATGTGCTGTACGCTGACCGTTGCCCTCTCGTTGACGACCTTTGCAGCAGCCCTCGCACAGGTGCCTGCACGCCATCCGTATACAGCGCATGACTGGGCTGCCTCGCGCAGCGCAGCACCGGTGGCGGTGTCACCGGATGGCGCAACGATTCTCTACCGCGTGGTGTATGGCGCGGAGAGTGGACCCGGTGGCCGGGAGTTCTGGTTCATTCATCCGGACGGAACGGGTGCGGTAAAACTCACCCTGCCGGACGGGTTTTCGCCGAGTGGATTCATGCCGGATGGACTCGCTCTCTACGGCTCATGGAAGGTGAATGACGCGCCGCAGTTTGCCGTGTTCACGATGAATGCCGACAAGGCCGCGGCCGCGCCAACGACGCTCGTGGTGCTGCCGCGCGGTGTCGATGCGATGCTGCCGTCGCCCGATGGAACACGATTCGCGCTGCTGGCTGATCCGCGATTGCCTGATCCGCTGGCCGCCACGCGGACCGTGATTGAGCCAGCCCAAACAAGCCTTTATGTGGTGCATGAAGACGGCACGGGAGGAGCGTGGGCTTGCCCGGCGGTGCGCGATCTGGCGGGCGGCGAGGGGTCTCAAGGCCTACCCGTTGCATGGTCGCCGGATGGAACGCAGCTGGTTCTGCTGTCGAGCACGACGAAGATTGGTAACCACGACATGCACTCGCAGCTTGATCTTTGCTCGGTCACTGGGGGCTCGGCGACCGGGGAGTTGCGGCACGTTGTGACGGTGGATAATTCCGTGTCGT
>DATCDL010000508.1:0-5286 GCA_036510715.1 Acidobacteriaceae bacterium | reverse complement strand
AGCAGCAGATGTGCGCTCCTGTTGGTGCTTCCGTTAGCCTTGGGGATGAGTGGCTGCGGACGAAATCAATTTCCCAATTATCCGGCTAATTACCATGAGTTTGCGTACATCTCGAACGGCGCGGCGAATACCGTAACCGTTCTGGATCTGGTCTATCTGCGACAGGACCGCGTGATCCAGGTGGGACGGCAGCCGACGGGTCTGGCGGTCAACCCGCTGCGCAATGAGGTGTATGCGGTCAATGCCGGGAGCGATTCGGTCTCAGTGATCGACGCGACGACCAACCGCGTGGCAGCGACGATCGGTGTGCACCGGACGCCTTACATGATCGATGTTGCGCCGGACGGCAAGCGCGCTTATGTGGCCAACTCCGGTTCCAATACGGTGAGCGTTCTGGACCTGGACAAGCGCCGCGAAATTGCAGTGGAAGCTACGGGCGAAGGGCCGGGTGTTGCGCGAGTGTCGCCGGATAACCGAACGCTGGTGGTGAGCAACCGGATCGCGGGTAGCCTCTCGGTATACAGCATCAACGCATCACGAGAGCATCCGCTGGAGTTCCGCGAAGCCTTCGCGGGATGCATTGGGGCGACCGATGTTGCGGTAGTAGCCAACTCTGCAAGCGAGCCGCAATCGGGTTCGAAGGCCTTCGTTGCGTGTTCGGGAACACACCAGGTGATGGTGGTGTGGCTGGCCGCGACGCCGGATTCGTGGCGCGGCAAACAGGATGCTTCGCTGCAGCACGACCATATGCTTTGCCTGTTGGATGTGGGCAAGGCGCCAACCCATCTTGCGGTGAAGCCCGATGGCGGCGAGGTGTTTACGACGAACTTCGGCTCGAACAGCATCTCGGAGATTTCGACGTGGACCAACGAGGTGCTGGGCACCTACATGATCGGATCAAAGCCTGCGAGCGCAGTCATCAGCAGGGATGATTCAAGCCTGTGGGTGACGAACTTCGGAGCCGACTCGGTGGCGATGTACAGCATCGACGATGGGCGTGTAGAGGCCAGCGTCCACACCGGATCGCAGCCCGATGCCATCGCCTTCTCCGCCGACGAACACCTGCTGCTGGTGACAGACTCAGGCTCTGCGGACGTCACGGTGATCCGTACCCAGAGCAAAGACGGCCCCACGCTGTTCACGATGCTGCCCTCCGGCGGACATGCGAACGACATTGTGGTGAAGTCCTTCCACGCGAAGATCTAACAACAGCGTGCAGCATTGTGGATCGTTAGTTAGCGGCTTCTTCGCGTAAGATGTCGGCCTTGCGCGCCTCGCGGAGTGCATGGCGCGTCGCCGAGACATAGGCCCCCGCGAGCAGCAGCAGCCCACTGATGAACGCCCACATAATCAGCCCGACCGACACCTCGAACGGACCGTAGACGGAGCGAAAGTCCAGATGCGGCAGCGCCAGGATGTAGAGGTATTTGGCGATCTCCCACAATACCCCCATCACGATCGCGGTCGGCAGAACAGCGAGTGCGGGGATTTTGCGATTGGGCAGTACCCAGTAGACGAGGAAGAAGAGTCCGATGCTGGCGATGACCGCGCAAATCCTGAGGAAACTATCGCCGATGAAGGTGAAGAAGAAATTGTTGGTGTGTCCAAAGAAGATGAAAGCCATCACGGTGCGCTGCGCTGCGCTGAGCCCAATGGACAACATGGCAAGCACGCTGACGCCTGCCGAAAGACCGAGCGCGACGATCTGATTATGGAGGTAATTGCGATTCTTACGAACGCCCCATACGCTATTGAGCGCGACTTCGAGGGGAAGGAATATGCCCGTCGTGGTGATGAGCAGCATGATGACGGAGAAGATGCGGGTTCGAGTGTGAGCAAAAGCAAGGATGCGCATATTGCGCATGACGAAGTCCTGGTTGCTGGGCAGAAAATTTGACATCATCTGACCGACGACGTCGACCAACCTTGCGGAATGGAAGACTCGCTGGGCGATCGTCAGCATGAGCACGATGAAGGGGAACAGAAAGAGGATAGCCTGGGCCGCCACGCTGAAGGCGTAGGTGTGAACCTCGGTCTTGGTCATGTAGTGAGCGAGCGCGACGATCTGCTGCCAGGTGCCACCTTCAGCGACGAGTACCGCACGCGAAGCCGCAAGATCCGGCGAGAGGCTCTCCTCCCCGGCAATCACCGCTGGGCCCGCGTCCCTGACCTGTCCCATGCGCTCTGCAGAGGCCAGCTTTTTCGAGCCCTCGGGTGATTTCGGTGGAACGATGCTGAGCTTCTCGAAGGCCATGAGACCAGTTTACGTGCCAGTTCCGCTCAGGTCTGCGAAACCTTCGAAAATTACGGGCGGTGCAATGCCGGCATCTAAGCGCGCAGCATTTAACCCCGCAGCCGAGCAGCGGCCCAGGCTGCGGCGTCTGCTAACACGGGATCGTCTTCGGCGGCCCAGACATCGAGCTGCGGGAGGAAATGCGCTTCACCGCTGTTGCCCATGGCGATCGCCACATTGCGTTGGACACGCTTCCGTCGCGTTCGCTCCAGCGGCGAGTTGCGGAAGACGCGGTTGAACGCGGGACCATCCATAGCCGCGAGCCAGTCGAGCGCCGGGTTGATGAGCTCGCGACGCGGCGGCAGCGCGCTGGCGTGCGAGACCGGCGCCTTGCGGTTCCAGGGGCATACGTCCTGACAGATGTCGCAGCCGAAGACCTGGCGCCCCACCAGCGGACGGAGATCTTCGGGGATGCTTCCCTTCTTCTCGATGGTGAGATAGGCGATGCAGCGCGACGCATCCATCTGGCGCGCGGATTGCGGATCCGAGGTGGCGAGAAGAGCGTCGGTGGGACAGGCGTCGATGCAGCGCGTGCAACTGCCACAGCGGTCGGCGGCGGGCACGCTCCACGCCTCGGGAGCGAGTTCCAGCGATGTGACGATCACACCGAGGAGCAGCCACGAGCCTTGCTGCTGATTGAGGATGCAGGTATTCTTGCCGACCCAGCCAACACCCGCGCGCGCTGCAAAACCTCGCTCAACCAGCGGCCCCGTGTCGACGTAGCAGCGCGTCTCGCAGGGTGCATCGAAGCGCTGCGACAGCTCCGCCTCAATCACGCGCAGTTGTGGCAGCAGGACGTCGTGATAATCGCTGCCGGACGTGGAGTCCTCACGGCCGCTCCACGCATAGCGCGCGATCCAGCCGGACTTTGGGTCGGCTGGATCGATGGACCGGGGCGCATCCGCGTTGTAGTTGACAGCGCAGACGATAACGGAGCGCGCCCACGGCATAGCGCGGCGCAGGTCTCCGCGGAGGTAGTCGCCTGCTTCGTCGGCACGCTTGAGATAGTCCATCTCGCCGGCTCGACCGGAGTCAACCCATTCCGCATAGCGGCGGTCGGCTTCCATGGCAGCAGGGCTGGCGGGCTCGGCTACGCTGGCAATCCCTGCGAGGTCGAAGCCTGCGGCGCGGGCGCGCTGCTCGATCCACTCCCGGTCTCTCTGCGTCAGGGCCATCACGCTATTGTCGCGCACGGAAGGTCTAGGGCTTGATGCGGACCATTACAGCGCCGTGGCTTGGCACCTCGGCCGAGAAGCTGCCGGTGTGCTGAGCGAGGTCTTTATGCGCCCACAGGTCGCGTACGGCGGCGGGCAGGGCCGGTGGGTAGCCAATGTCGCGCCAATCGGCCGCGATGGTCGCCGGCTTGGCGCTCAGGTTGAGCAGAACGACAGCGCGGCCACCGTCGCCAAGCTGCTTGGACCAGACCTCGAGATCGCCAGACTTCTGAACGCGGTGTCCCTGGATGCCCATGGGATCCTGATCGATGGCGATGACATCCTTGTTCAGTAGAATCTCGCGGACCTCGGGCGTCATGTGTTCCAAATCGTTGCCGGCCAGCAGAGGTGCGGAGAAAAGTGCCCACATGCTGAAGTGGACGCGGTATTCGTCGTTGGTCATGCCGCCGTTACCGACTTCGAGCATGTCCGGATCGTTCCAGTGGCCGGGACCTGCATAGCTATAGAGAGGGTCCATCTGGTCGATGATTCGCAAAAGGCCATTGCCGCCCCACGGCTTTTTGCAGTCCCAGCAGTCTTGAATATCGCCTGTGGAACGCCATGAGTTTCCGACCGGCCCGGCCCATAGCCAGGGTTTGGTCGAGCCCCACTCGCAGATGCTGAAGACGATTGGCCGCCCCGTTGCCGCCAGCGCGTCGCGCATCAGCGTGTAGGAGGCCTCGCTGCTCTGCCCCGGCAGGGTGCTGCACCAATCTTCTTTGACATAGTCGATACCCCATTTCGCATACTGTTCGGCATCCTGGTATTCGTGCCCCATGCTGCCGGGACGGCCTGCGCAGGTCTTGGTCCCGGCATCGGTGTAGATTCCCAGCTTCAGGCCCTTGCTATGGACGTAGTCCGCCAGCGCCTTGATTCCGGAGGGGAACTTCTGGGGGTCGGCGACAATATTCCCGGCGGCATCGCGGCTAATCTGCCAGCAATCATCCATATTGACGTACTGATAGCCGGCGTCTTTCATGCCATTCGAAGCGATCGCGTCCGCCGACGCGCGTATGACCTCCTCATTGATGCCCTTGCATGCGAACTTGTTCCAGCTGTTCCAGCCCATCGGCGGAGTGCGGGCGACGCCGTTATCCAAACCGCGTGCGCGGGAAGGTGCGAGGAAGGCCATCCCCAGCGCAAGAAATAACATTGACGAACACTTCAGCATGCGGCTCATTTCCATCCTCCAAAACCGTGATATTTGTACATGAAAACGGTATCATTCGTCACCTTTGAGAGCTTAAAGGCCGGCTTGCAGGGAGTTTTCTACTTCAAGTAAGCGCTGAGTGATGAGCAGTAAATATTTTTCGCTTGGAACCGGCATGGATGCTTTTAACGTGACTGCGGCAAGGCTCCATCCTCACATTCGGATAGAGCCTTGCCGCAAATGATTGTCGCTCGTATTATCGATGCCGTACTTCTTCTAGCCGCCGCGCTTCGTCTTTACTGCAGCGACGGCCTGTTCTTGGCCGTCCTCGGGAACCGAGGGGATGTCAGCCTCAGTGAGCGCCTTGATGCCCAACTTCTTGCGAAGCTCGGTATCGATGCGCGCGAAGGTTTCCTTATTCTCCTTGAGGTAGCCGCGCACGTTTTCGCGTCCTTGCCCGATACGTTCGCCCTGATAGCTGTACCACGCACCCGACTTGTCGACGATGTTATTCACGACAGCGAGATCCAGGGTGTCCCCCTCGCGCGAGATGCCCTCGCCGTAAAGGATGTCGAACTCGGCATCGCGGAAGGGTGCCGCTACCTTGTTCTTCACGATCTTCACTTTGG
>DATCDL010000507.1:0-3660 GCA_036510715.1 Acidobacteriaceae bacterium | reverse complement strand
GTCGGCGGAGGACCTGGCGTTTCTTAAGGCGCACGATTGTGACGAGGCGCAGGGGTTCTATTTCAGCAAGCCGGTTCCTGCGGAGCAGTTCGCCGACCTGCTCCGGAAGCGATCATCTTACGGCACTCCAGTACTAAAACGATCTGCGGGGTCTGCGTATGCTTTATCCGGTAAAGCCGGTTGATGAGAAGTCCTCGACGAACCCGCCGAGATTCGGGATCTGCTAGTGTCCGTTTTAGGCATATCGGCATGCAGCAGCCCGCCGGGTAGAAGTGATTTGGACCACTTCCGTGACCCAACGGAAGCCATCCTCATCGCAGCGGATTCCACAGTAACCCTTTTTTTGGCGGTCACGGAAGTCATGGTGCCTGGGTTCAACGGTTCCATACTTGCCGAATGTCTCGCGGCCATCAGGCCGAACTACATCTCGGGATGTGCTGATGACAAGACGGTTCAATTGGGCGTGCCAGGACAGGCGTGCGCATTTGTTGTGAAACGCTTCTGGCGAGACGATTTGATATGGAAGGTGTGCGAACTCCTTAATTCAAGAACGGAGCAGGCCAGCTGAATCGAAAGAACTCTGCCTCCGGCACGCTGTTGCCGGCAAGTGAGCATCAGACAGATTGGATAACCATGTCAGAATCAAAACAACATGAGGCCAGTCCACGCTCCCCAGCAGTGCCTCCATCACGATCACAGGGCAGCACGCTCTCTCCTATGCAAACCGCATGGCTGGCGGGTTCCAGTGCCGCAATCACTCGGGTGAGGGCCCAAATCTTTCGCGCTGCGCCCTACTTCCGCACGGCCCTGCTCATGGGAGAAAGGGACTGCGGTGAGGAAACTGCCGCACGTATCCTCCATCAGCTCTCACCCCTCAGCCATCGACCCTTCGTGGCCGTCACGTCGGCTGAGGTCCAACGGTTTTTGGGTGCCCACAGCTTCCCCGACGCAGTCGCACTGCAGGGAATGCTCTATCTTTCCTACCCTGAGAGCCTTCCCCGCAGCGCCCAAACAGCTTTGCTTCGCCTCATTCGTAAGCGCGGGACACAAGGTCCGCGGATTGTTGCATTCGCTGAGCGTGGTTTGCGTCCGCCGGTCAACTCGGGATGTTTTTCGGCACAGCTGGCCGAATCCCTAGGGGCGCTTCGCATCGCGCTTCCGCCTTTGTGCGACCGCCGCGAGGACATCCCCGCATTACTAACCGAAATTCTGCGAGACGTCGCCGCTCAATCAGGGATCACGCTACCACAGCTTGCTCCCGATCTACTGGATGCAGCCATGAAGCTACCCTGGCGCGGAAACTTCAGCCAGTTACATTCAGCTGCTGAGGGTCTAACGAGACGTGTGGGCAACGGCCCGCTACACGCCCTCGACCTCGAGAGCGAACTCGGGCTGGATCGCTGCGAGATTCGCATGATCCGCCTCGACGATGTGATCCAAGAGCACATTCGAGCGGTTCTTTTCGCCTGCGACGGAAACAAGCTGCGCGCGGCCAAAGTCCTCGGCGTCAGCCGGTCTACTCTTTATCGGATGCTCGGGACTGAAACCTACTCCTTCACAAGCGCTCCCCTGAAAGTCGGATGATAACGGGATACTGGAAGGCCGGCAGACAACCTTAGTACCGGAAGCTCTCCCGGCTTTGGGTTTGGTGGGTTGCCCCAGCCATAGTCGTTGAAAGGCCTGCAGCACGAACTCACAATCAAGAAGGACCAACCGATTCTTCCACCGCAAACTTATGCGTCGCCGTCCTGGGCATCGGCAACCGTGTGCCTCGCCAGACGGATACGGTGGACCGACTTACGCGTGAAGGACCCACATCAGAGTTGCACCTTCGACGAGCAGACATGTTTGAACCCAGTTTAAATAGGTGGGATGAAAACTGCGGAGAGAGCTCCGAGAGAAACACAGGAGTAGCACCCCAGAAATAGTCAAACCTGCGAGCAGAATCCAGTAGTACCATCCACCGCACCAGACGCAGGGAATGAATAGCTCCAGAAACAGCGCACCGAAAGTCGGATACCATGCCCCCTACTGATCCAGCGCTCCGTCAATTGAGGCGCTGAAATGTGTCAGATACCAGACAGGATGAGCGCGACCATGTGAGGGGTCACCATCTTCGCACTCGACCTGGATGCTGCCACCGTGTCTCTCCACAATTCCTCTGGTGGTCCACAGCCCTAAGCCATAGCCGGTACCTTCCCTGGTGGTGAAGAATGGCTCGAAAAAGCGATCTCCATTTGCTGGCGAGACGCAGGGCCATTGTCGTGAATGCTTAGCATGATTGAGCACAGGCCTTTCAGCAAAGGGACAGGCCAACAAAACGAAATGCAAGGTCGCTTGCGGCAGTACTGGTGCGAATAAATCTTTGCTAAGTGCCCTGGGGAGGATTCTTTAACAGTAGAGGGCTTCCAACTGGTTGGGCTGGTTGAGGGTCATGCGGTCGTCGGTCTGATCGACGAGGCCTTCGCGCCTGAATCGGAGGAGGGTCCTGCTGACAGTTTCGCGGGAGAGGCCGGCCATGCAGCCTAGCTCTTCGTGGTTGAGCTGCATAAGGAAGGAGATGGGGAGATTGGTGTGGGCGGGGCTATTATCGAGGTCGTCCATGCGGGCCCAGTCGAGCAGGGTGCTGGCTAGCTTGCCGGCGGCGGAGGTGTGGAGAGCGAGGCGACGGGCGGCAAGAAGGACCCCGTTGTACTCACGTGCGATGGCCAGGGCGGTGGCCCGGCTGACGTCCGCGTGGGTTTCCATGAAGCGGACGAAATCGCCGCGGGGGATGGACTTGATGGGGCCCGGGCCGAGGGTTTCTGACGTGACGCGATAGAGGGTGCCCTCGCGTAGAGCGGAGAGGCCTAGGATGTCTCCGGGGCCGGCAACGCGGAGCAGGAGGAGACGGCCATCGGCGGAGGCGGCGGTGACTTTGACGCTGCCGCTGCAGATGATCAAGAGATGATCGGCGGGAAAGCCTTCGCGGATGAGGACAGCGTGTGCTTCACGATGCCGGCTGACACCGATGGAGTGGAAGTCGCGAAGGATAGTATTAGAGAACCTGCAGGCGTTCTCCGGACTGGGAGTAGAAGCTTTTACAGAGCTGCGAGGAAAGATGGCGGCCTCCTGGAACTCAGCGGGTTAGTAGCCTGCACTATTGCGGAGCTAAAAAGGCTTGGAGCACACTCAACGGTGATTTACCCGCAAGTAATTGCTCCTCGGCTAGCTCAAATTTACGGCCTATAGAAGCATGGATTTTCGCCTCGACAGATCGCTTCTCCACATCTGTCAGTGTTGTCCGATCTTCACTAAGCATCTGATGAAGCGTAAAAGGTGCTTTCATTTCAGTGTGATAAAGCCTTAGCAATTCAAGTAGATGCAGGCTAAGTTCGTCTGACATTGTCTTCTCTCCGAAAGGCATCACTAGAAACCTAGGCAAGAACAAGCCGTTAATTGACTAAGTTCTATGGAAGCTCTGCGCAGGTGGTTGATTTGCGGGCGGCAAGAGGTCAGGTGTCGTGGACTGGGTGTTTTTCAGCGATCAGTCTTTCCCTCGTCAACTATCTCCTCTCAACGACAACTAGATCTCCCGATATGCAACTCTACTGATTCCCGCTTGTTTATCCTGATCAATGTTGCACGTACTAGGGTCCAGCCTGAAAACGGACAATAAGG
>DATCDL010000506.1:0-3069 GCA_036510715.1 Acidobacteriaceae bacterium | reverse complement strand
CGGTTTTCCTCGTCCTAGAGATACGAGTGCAGGAGCGGGTCATCGTTGGTGACCCGTAAGCGCAACAAATGTTGCACCCAAGGGTTACCACTTTCGGATCATGCTGATCCAACACCAGGAGTCGAAAACGATGTTCAAACTTACCCATCCTTCTGCTTTCGAGCACCGCCGGTCGGGCGGCCTTTCCGGCATTGCACGCCGCACCGTTACCCTGATGGCCGTCCTCGGCGCCGGGGTTGCCGTTATGGGAGCCCAGAGCGACAGCCATCCGCAGACGTCCTTGAATCTCCAGGTTCCGGCGACGCTTTCTTCGAGCGATGCGGGATTTTCGTCGAGCGCGAGCTCGGACGCCGTTGCTCCGGTTAACGAGGCCTCGGTGGTTCCAACGACTCCGAACTTTGCGGAGATGATGCAGTATGGCGGGGGGCAGCGCAAGCGCTACGGACGGCCACGCTACCGCGGGAACAATACGAATGCGGATGGGTCGAGCAAGTGGATCTTCTTTGCGGGAGCGGGGCTCTCGCAGCCGATCGGGAATACGTGGCACTACCTGACACCGAGCTATGGATTTCAGGTAGGTGGAGGCCGGCAGTTCAGCAAGAGGTTCGCCGTGCCAATCCAGTTTGATTACGACAATTTCGGCATGACCGCACAGACGCTGAATAATCAGACAACGATCTATGACGCGTTGTTCGGTGCGGGTTCGGTAGACGGCATTCTGGATGGCAATAGCCATGTATGGTCGATCACGGTCGATCCGACGTTTACGTTCTACTCCGGCGATACGTGGGGTGCGTATGGTGTTGTGGGTGCTGGCTACTACCATAAGACGGCCGCATTTACGGTTCCCTCGACACAGCAGTACTGCGACCCTTACTACGGTTGCTACCAGTACCAGGCGAACGCGCCCATCGACAAGTACACCTCGAATGCTCCAGGATTCGACGGCGGCTTTGGGATTACGTACAAGTTTTCGCGGTTCGCTAACGAACGACTCTACGCGGAAGCCCGTTATGTCTTCGTGGACAACTCGCAGAAGACGGGGATTACGGTGAACAATCTATCGACGGTGACGGCGACGACTACCAACTTTTATCCGGCGAATAGCAATCGTACGACGTTGATTCCGATCAAGGTCGGCATTCGCTTCTAAGTTGATTATGTAACGCAACACTGAGAGGCCCGCGATTGCGGGCCTCTTGGTGTTGCGGCGTTCGACGATGAGTTTGGTTCGGGCTTCTGTACTGAGCTGCGCTGGTTGGTGAAAGGCGGCTAGATGCCGACGGGATAGGGCTTCTCGTGGATCTCCTCGCCCTGCGAGCCCTTGCGTTCAAAGAGGCCCTGGAAGATGCTGAGGAATCCCGTGTACCAGTAGCCCAGGACGAAGAGCAGGAGGAAGGGCACGGTGAAGTAATTCTCAGTGGTGATGGCGTACCAGACCGTCGCGGCAAAGTAGCAGCCGATGGCTAGCTCGATCCAGGGAATGATGCCGAGACGCTTGCGATATTTTTTGGCCTGCGACTTTTCACCCTTCTTCTGGACGGCGTACTTGGGGGTGCGAGCGAATGCGGTCTTGATGCCGAAGAGGGCTTCCATAACGGCCTTGGTGTTGGTGATGGTGAGGCCGACGCCGAGCGACATGAGGAAGGGCAGGTACAGGAATGTCTTGTACCAGGTGCGCGGGTAGAGCTCCTTCTGGCTGACCAGGTAGAAGCTGGAGACGGACATGGTCGAGGCCATGAACAGCGGTAGATCGATGAGCAACATCTGGAGCGGGCCCTGCCACGAGCGAATGATCATCGCCGGCATGAGCAGGACGGAGAGCACAATCATCAACGGGTAGCTGATGTTTGCGGTGAGGTGATACCAGGCTTCGAGCTTCTGGTGGCGGGAGACGTTCGAGCGGAAGATGCTGGGGAGGGTTTTTATGCCGACCTGGATGAGGCCCTTGGCCCAGCGGGCCTGCTGGGTTTTGAAGGCGGTCATCTCGATGGGGAGCTCGGCGGGGCACTCGACGTCCTGGAGGTATTTGAACTTCCAGCCTTTGAGCTGGGCGCGGTAGCTGAGGTCGGTGTCTTCGGTGAGGGTGTCGTGCTGCCAGCCGCCGGCTTCGTCGATTGCCTGGCGACGCCACATGCCGGCGGTGCCGTTGAAGTTGAAGAAGACTCCGGCGCGGGAACGGCCGCCGTGCTCGAGGACGAAGTGGCCGTCGAGGAGGATGGCCTCGACCTGGGTGAGGAACGAGTAGTTGCGGTTGAGGTGCGTCCAGCGGGTTTGGACCATGCCGATGCCTTCCTCGGCGAAGTGGTGGACGACGCTGTTCAGCCAGCTTGGTGGGGGAACGAAGTCGGCGTCGAAGATGGCGATGAGGTCGCCCTTGGCGACGCGGAGGCCTTCTTCGAGCGCTCCGGCCTTGTAGCCGTGGCGGTTGGTGCGGTGGATGTAGTGGATGGGCTGCGCGGCGAGGGTTTCGCTGCCGGCGGCGTAGCTGGCGACGATGGCGCGGGCCACGTCGACGGTTTCGTCGGTGGAGTCGTCGAGGAGCTGGATTTCGAAGCGGTCGCGGGGATAGTCGAGGCGGCAGCAGGCTTCGATGAGGCGGTCGATGACGAACTGCTCGTTGAAGATGGGGAGCTGGATGGTGACGAAGGGTAGCTGCTCTTCGTTGAAGCGCGCGGCCGGGCGCGTGGAGTGGGCTTCCTTCTTGCGGTTGCGGTAGTAGAGCCAGACGAGTTGATAACGGTGGATTCCGTAGAACGCCAGGATGATCATGACGATGAAATACGGGACGAGCAGCGAGACGTCGAAGGCGTTCCAGCGATAAACGTTGCGGAATGTGTGGTCGGCGTAGTGGGTCTTCCAGTAGTGAGTGAGGCCTCGCGGAGAGGAGAGGAAGAGAGCCAGGGATTGGAGGGCGTTGAGCAGGGATGGCTCCGGGGCGTGGGTACGGTTTGATTTTACGCGAGGGGAGCGACTGTGTCGGCTAGTCTTTGAGACGATATGCGTACAGATCGAGAAAGTTCGCCGGGCTGAGAATTTTTACGTGAGAGACGGTGGCGCCATAGAGAT
>DATCDL010000505.1:0-23378 GCA_036510715.1 Acidobacteriaceae bacterium | reverse complement strand
CGGAATCCGAAACGGCTGCACCACGAACGTCATCGCAAACAACGCACAAACAACAATCTCGACGATCAACTTCGTCGCCGTCAGCAATCCCTCCCGCTGCAGCGCCTCGTGATCGGCCAAACCCGGCGAGCTCAACGCGCGCCCCGCGCCCTTGGTGACCTCGCATCGTCCCAGCCCGTCAGCGCCAGCTCCGCCGCCCGCTGCTGAGCCTCCTTCTTGCTCGGCCCTTCCGCCGCGGCCAGCACCCGCTCTCCAGCCTCGCTCTCCAGCCTCGCCTCCACCGAGAACACCCGCTGGTGCGCCGGCCCGTTCTGCGCCGTATCGATGTACCGCAGCCTCCCGGCCCCCTCCGCCTGCACCCTCTCCTGCAGCAGCGTTTTATGATCGCGCATCGCTCCTCGACCATCGTCTTCAGCCACCGCAGCTCGCATCGCCTCCACCTCTGGCCTCACCAGATAACGTTCCGCCAAGGCCTGCAACTGCGCCAAACCATCTTTCCCAGCATCCAGATAAACCGCTGCAAGCACCGCTTCCGCAGCATTCGCCAGCAGCGCCGGTTTGCGCCGACCACCATTCTGCTCAGCGCTTCTGCCCATCAGCAGCGCCTCTCCAAGTCCCAGTTCTGTCCCCATCTCTGCCATTCGCTTGCGACTCACCAGGTTCGACCGCAGTCGCGTCAACTCGCCCTCGCTGCAATGCGGAAACTCCCGGAACAGTGCCTCTGTCACCACCATCCCAAGCACCGCATCGCCCAGGAACTCCAGCTGCTCATTGTCCGTTCCGGGAGCATTGCGCTGATCCCGCTGGTCAGGATGCGCGGGAACAATCACCGCAGGAACACCATTGCGAGCCTCATACGTGTACGAACGATGCGTCAGCGCCAGCTCCAGCAGCTCAGGACGCCGAAACTCGTAGCCAAGCTTTCCCTCAAGCTCCAGTTGCGCAGCTCCGACCACGCGACGCACCGCAGCCACTTCGCTGGTCGCGCTCTGCCTCTTGCGCTTCGTCGTCATCGCTCCCCTTAGCCGCAGAACATCCTCTGCGGCTCTCGCCTCGCGCCTGCTGCTCTCTACTCTACGCGGGCTCTTCGGCTCCCGAGCCTCGATCAGCGCAGAGGAACCTCCGGCGGAACCAAGCACCGCATCTACTGCGGAGTTGGCGGCTTGTACGCTTCCTTCTGTGACTTGCCCGTAGGATCGAAGTCCTTGTCGTCGTCTGCAGGCTTCTCCCGCTGCGGCAGAGCAAACGGCTTGGCAATCCCGCTCTCCGCAGCCTCCTTCGTGTCCGGACGACTATCCCGCACCGTCAGCGCCGCCTTATACTCCGCAACCGCCTTCGTCCGGTCCGGAGGATTCATCGCGTCATACAATCGCCCCAGGTAGATGTGGCTCCAGGCCATCGTCCGCGGATCCTTGCTAAGCTCGAGCGTCTGCTCGAACCCTGCCGAAGCCTTCTCCGGATCTCCCTCCATCAGGTCGATCCGCGCCAGCACATACGCTGCTCTGGCGTGATCGCCCTTCGGATCGGCCATGGCCTTCTCCGCCAGATCCGCCGCTTCGCCGCTATCGCCCTTCATCAGGTCGAGTTCGGCCAGGTCCATGCCCTCGATCTTCCGGGGCTTCTGCGCTGGGCGTAGCGGATCGGGAGGAACCGACTTCACGAACAGGATCTGTTCATCGGCCTTTCGCTCCCGCTCGACATCCATGCCATAAATCATCGGCGCAATCTCCTCCCGCAATCCATCGCCGTTATGTTGCATCGCCGTCAGACCATGGTAGAAATACCGCGTCAATACCCAGCCTTCCCGTTCATCCAGGGTGATGAGGTTATCGCGTGCCACGGTCGTCTTCGAGTCGTAGGCAGTCTTCTCCAGATCGTACTGCGCCATTTCCTCCCGCGACCTCGCTCCCTTCAACCTCTGCGGCGGTGGATCCGGAATCACATAGAGATGCGCCTCGATGGCCTTGATCAGGCATTCGGTCATCAGCGCCACAATGTCACTCTTGTAGAAGAACTCCAAAGGTGCGTCCTGCACGCTCTGCAGCAAGGGCTGCATCCGCTCCATCGCGCGGCCGCGGCTGTATACCAGCGGTTCCACGACGTAGTGAAGGTAGATGTGGCGAATCTGGGCCATACTGATCGGGTCACCAGAAGTACTGTTCGGGGATACCACGATGATGTAGTCGGAACCATATACCCGCGCATTGGTCAGGTTTGGCGACAGCATCGGCTCCAGCAGCACCAGAAAACGCCGACCATCGTATGTGCTCAACGGCTGATGCAGATAGATGTTTGTGTCCAGGATCATCTGCGTCATCGGATCGTGCACACGCGCGGTCAAGGCCTCGTATTCAGCGCGATGCTGCAGCCAGATAAAGTGCAGGTGAATCTCTTCGGCGAACGTGCGCAACAACGGAAGTACATTTACAACGGCAGCCGCCTGCGGAGGTAACTGCGTCAGGTCGACATTTGGAGTCAACTCCGGCGGTGGCGACAGATACAGCGCCAGGGATACATATTGCCCCACATCGAGACCAAGGTCATTCAGATGATGCAGAGAAATGTAGGCGCATAGCTTGTCACGGCTGTCGCGAGCAGGCTCCGAAGCCGCCAGCGCCGCATTCATATCCGCGCGTACCTTCGCGCGGACGGGAGCCGATTTGTCCAGGTCAGCGTCGTACCCGCATGCATTCAGCGCGGATGCAATCTGGAACAGGGGTTCACTGACCTCTAGCGTCACTGCGGCACCGCCCTGCTCGATCTGCGCGGCACGCGGCCGGTTCTGCGGGTTCAACGTATCGACCGCGCGGTTCTCAGGCGCCGCAGACGACGAAGAGATCTGCGCCTTCGCGGCCAGGCAAATGCCACCACTCAGTGCGATCAGCACAACGCCGAGCGAGCACACTCTTGATCGCAGTTTTGGCAGTAGGACGAAAGGAGGCGGGAGTTTCACGATACAGGTTTGACGCACTCGAATAGTCTATGGAACCTGGAGCAGCCTGCGCAATGTGACATCGGGCGCGGTTCGCCGCTTACCCGCGTACCGAGACCCCGGTATAGGTCATCAACACATGGCCATGCACCGGCACGCCAAAGACGGTTGCTGGCTTGAAGATGCTGCCTAGAAGGTTGTTCTCAACCCGCACCTTCAAGTCAGGATCATCAGGCCCCGCAAGGATCGTATAGTCATAGACTCTTCCCTTGCTGTCTACCAGCGCTTCAACGATGATCGGTACATCATGCCGGGTTGTGATCGGATCCGGCGGCACCTCCGAATACAGATAGCGCGGCGCCACCAGGTGCGCCATCGCATCGTCATTTGCCTGCACGATAATCGGCGCTCCAAACATCCAACTCAAACCCCCGGCCAGCACGATCGTTGCCGCTAATCCGCCACTGAGCCGCAAGGCTAGAGGCGCAAGCGAACTCCTCCATAGCAACAAAGCCCGGCGGTGGAATGGCAAGTGCGTTCCGCGTTCCCGCTCAACGCCGAGCGCTGCCCGCAAACGCGCCTGAAACCTCGCCGGCGGCTGTGCCGGCCCTAGCTCAACCAGTGACCGTTGCACTTCACGCCAAGCATTGAAATCCGCCGCACACTCTTCACATCTCTTCAGATGACTGGAAATCGCAGCCATCTCCACCCCACTGATCGCACCATCCAAATAGGCCGAAAATCCCGAGCGCACACCTGAGCACTCGACGCCGCGCGCCGCGTGGGACGTATTCGTTTTCTGGGCGCGCCAAGTCATCGCGGCACCGCCTGCAGATTCTCTATCGGACGCGAGTTCGACATTCTGATCGCCGACGCATCATCACGCAAGGCTTCACGCAATGAAGCGCGTCCGCGAGTCAATCGGCTTTTCACCGTGCCAAGATTCACGCCCAGCATCTCCGCAATCTCTTCGTACCCAAATCCTTCGATCTCCCGCAGCACAACCACCTCGCGAAATGCCTCAGGTAAGGTACGCAGAGCAGCGACCACTCGTTCCCCAAGTTGTGCGCGTGCAGCGCATTCGTAGGGTGAAGCATCCCTCGCAGCCAGCCCGTCGGCCATGCAGAAGGTCTCCCCTTCGTCATTCTCGTGCTGTTCGTCGATGGTCAACTCTTTCCGCTTGTGCCGACTCCACCAGCGTCGTTGGTTGCTCGCTTCATGCAGGGCAATCCGGTAAATCCAAGTCCTGAGGCTGGACTCCCCATGGAAGCTCGATATATTGCGGAACACCTTGACGAAGACCTCTTGCGTCACATCCGCAGCATCTGCCTGATCGCTCAGGCTGCGCGCAATCAGGGAGTAGATAGGGTGGCTATACTGCGCCAGCAGAAGCGAGAACGCCTCTTCCGAACCAGCCTTCAACTCGGCGACGAGATCCTGCTCCTCTGCCCGGATTCCAATCGCACTCGCCAGATCGCTCATTGCTGTCCCGCCTGCGGCCGGAGGAATCCCGACCCGATTAGTGCTCTTAAACTAGGCTTACCCAACGCTCTCTGTCCAGCTACATCCCGCGAAAACTTCGAGCTTGACGAAATATACCGCGCCAACGGTAGCCACGTGCTCGCTCAATCTACAGTCTTTAGACACCGCCCGTCGGGGCTTTGTTCCCCCTCCCCCGTTTGACTTGCCGCCCCGCATCCGAGAGAATGAGAAAGTCCTTCCTAGAGAGTGGGCCTGTGGCGCAGCTGGGAGCGCGCTTCCATGGCATGGAAGAGGTCATCGGTTCGATCCCGATCAGGTCCACCAAATACTCAACTAAATCAATTAGATTCAGACCCGACCTCTTCTTTTGAAGATGTCGAGGGTGCTCAAGGGTGCTGGGCCTCATTCCGTTGTTGCCAGCAAAAGCAAATCCACCAGCTTGTTGCTGGCGTCCCGCTTCTGGTCTGAGACCGCGTGGGTGTAGATATCCAGGCTTCGGCGTACTTTCCGTTGGCACCCAGGAGCAGATTGCCGTGTTGACTCGCCTTGCCTTCGCGGACATGTTGGTCGACAGCGGAAGACCCGCAATGATCATCCTCGACGACGGCAGGACGCGCCATCGCAGACCTTTCCGTCGGATCAAAGGTTACTGACTGGTCGACCCGGTCTTGTTACTTCGGCTCTGAGGGCGGCTGCGCGGGTGCAGACAATGGTTGTGTTTTTGTCAGAGTTGGAACAGCCTTCGTAGGCTGATTCTGTGTCCGGTCAGCGGGCGCTCCTTTGGATCCTGGTGATGGCGTTTTTACAGTTGATGCGAGAGGCGATGTCGATTTCTGGATCGGCATCGGCAGAGCGATGGTGGCGACGACGGTGGGATCATCTCGGAGCTTGAGATAGAGTGTAGTTCCATCGGCAGGCATGGGCACGCTGAAAGTATTCTCGGCGAAGCCGTTGGGTACGTCGACTGCCTTGGCGAAGTCTTTGGTTGCACCGAAGGATTGCACGAGGAAGAAGTTGCTTCCGTCAGCCGTGCAGGTCGGAGCGCCAGCGGTGGTGCAGTGGATGGCTGTGATCCGCGGCGTTCGGACCAGGGTGCCGAGCGGTGTCCAGTCGCCAGGTGTGCCGTCTCCCGCGACCGGGCGCATCTGCAGTTTGCCGAAGGCGGACTGACCGAAGGCCTTCAACGGATCGAGTGTGGCGATGGCGGTATGCTCGTCTTGCAGGACAAGGTTGTTGGCCGCAATCGAGAGGCTAGTGTGAACGGAACCGTCGGCTGTGGCAACTTCGATGGTCTGTGTGTGGGGAAAGACCTCCTTGGTTTCCACGACGAAGGTGAGCCTGCCGTTAAGAGGGATGTCATCCTTGACACCAAGAGCGACCGGAAGAGCGCCGTTCTGCGACGCGGGCGTGGCCTTGAAGGAAAGCAGTTTCAGTCCAGGGCGTGCGGCTTCTGCGGAGATATTGACGGTCATCGTACGTCCGTCCTTCAGCTTCGCCGTTGCCTCGGAGCCGTCGCCGGGTGAAACGCCTGCCTTGGCCTGAAGATGTACAGTCTTGTCGTTGTTGCCCGCGCTGGTGGGTGTGAAGGTCTGGTTGGCGATCTGGACAGAGACGACATTCTGGAGGCCCTGTCCGGTGAGCATGGCGGCGTTGTCGCCAGCGTGAATCTTGATGCCGTCGAGATGGATATCGTCGGCGTATGCAGTGAGTGGGACGTTGTCCCTATTAGGGTCACCGTACTGCTGGATGGCGAGTGCGTAGCCGCCGGGTTGCATCTTTTTGAGTGAGGCGTCGAGGTCGAGCGTGTCTTCGCCATCTTTGCCTGCGGCGGCCTTGAAGGTGACGTCTACGTCCTTATCCTTGTGATTCGTAAGCGCAATGTGCTGAACGCATGCGGAAGCGTCGCCTTTGAGCGTGAGGTGGTTGTCCTGTCCGGCCAGGATCTGGTTGTTGCCAACGATCTTCCAGCCTTTGCCATCGATCTGCTGGATCGTGAGGGTTGGTCCTTCAAACGAATCGAAGCCCCAGTAGCCGCGCACGGTTCCGGTGATGGTGAGATCAGTATTCGTCCCGATCTTTGCGTCAGGATGTGCAGACTTTGTGCTCGCGTTCTGGAGCTTCCCTTCGGGAAGAGGCTTGCGTTGCTCTTCTTTCGCGACGATAAGGCCGCCCTCGAATGCATCCGGCGTGAGCGGAATATCGGTGACGGCGCCTGTTCGGTTAAGGTGCAGGACTAGATCGTGCGCAAAGCTGGTGGAAAACACGAGGGGAGCGCCCTCAAGCCGCAGCGTCATCTTCGGCTGCAAGAGACATGCAACCTGGTCGGGACTGGGTGGGTGCAACGGCGGCAACTTCGCACTCTGGATTTCAGGCAGGCCGATGACGATAACGGTCTTCGGATTGATAAAGGAAGGCGGAGCGTTCAGCTTCAGGTTGAGCGTAGACCCCTGCGGGAAGCTGAGTCCGGGGATGTATTGGTATTGCGCCGTGCGCAGCAGGCTGGCGAGGTGGACGAGATCCACGACGGCTCCCACATAAGCCGAGTAGACGCTGACGCTTGCGAGGGGAGTCGTGGCGGCGGCAGTAATGAAACCGGACGAAGCTCCCGTGGAGAGCACTTCGGCAATACTTTGGCCGTGCCCATCGCTGAGGAGGAGGGGAGCGCTGGTCTGGGTAAGGCAGCTTACCTGCTGATCGACGGGCTCTTTGAAACACTTGGCGTTCGGCTGAAGAGCGAGCGTTGCAGCCAACTTGGAGGAGTGCTCCTGAATGGCCTTTTGGTCGTCCTGCGGAACGGTCTTCATGGCGGCTAGATAACGCTCGATGCGCTGCCGCTCGAAGGACGCTTCATTCAGGTCGGCAGCAGCGCGAATAAACAAACCGGGCTTGCCTTTGACGGCGGAGCGAAGAGTCTTGAAATCGCCACCCGTTTCAGGCGCGATAAAGATCAGCGCTTGCTGGGCTTCATTGGGAATCGTGATGGTGGTGCCTTCAGCAGTCTTCTTGTCCCAGGTGTCGATCTCGGTAAACCAATTGTCCGGGGGCTCATTTGTCGTACCTCGTAGAAAGGCGACGATCAGCAGCAGATGGTTGGACTGGCTTCGCGGAAGGTCAGCCTTGACCCAGATCTTGTCGCCTGGTTGCAAGTTGGGGACCTCAGCAATCGGAAGCGTGGAGCTTCCGCGGGTGACGCGGACGTCAATCTTCGGACCGGCGAGATCGAATCGTGCCGCGTCGGCAGCCCACAGGGGAGCCGTCAGCGAAACGGCGAGCAGACAGACAACAACTTTCAGAACCTTCATCTATCGTTCCTTAGACGCGTAATCTTTGTTGGGTGGTTGCCGATCGAGGTCAAAAGGGATCATTCTGCGTCTGTGGCTGATCGCGGAG
Organism: Acidobacteriaceae bacterium; assembly: GCA_036510715.1. Taxonomy (GTDB): domain Bacteria; phylum Acidobacteriota; class Terriglobia; order Terriglobales; family Acidobacteriaceae; genus Granulicella. The sequence goes on along the minus strand of DATCDL010000505.1, from coordinate 15,574 downwards.
ATGAGGATTACAAGGGCTGAAGCACGATTCGTCCTGTGATTCGCCGGATGGGCTGCAAATGCAACCCATTCTCGATTGTCGTCAAAATGCCGAGGCGCGTTTCCAGCCTCGGCAGTTCTGGAAACGCGGTTCGGCCTGGAGTCGCCAACAGAAGGTCAACTTCCGGTTTGCCCGTGATTCGGGCGTTGGTCGAGTGCACGTCGATGTCGTTGAGCGCATTGCTGCATCTTAGTGAGAGTTCTCGCCATCATCAGTTACACCGGGAGAAAACTAGTCACTAACATGATCGCAGTGACTCGATTTTTTGACCTTGCGCTGACATCTGCCTACATAAGCAGATAATTAGTGCGGTAAACCAAGTATGGTGATCTAGATTTGGCCTAATCCGATAGGTGGAAACTAGTGAATGTGAACGTCTCGCAAGGGCCGAGGAAATCTCTGGCAAAGAAGGTCATCCGGTTTCTCAAAATCCTTGGCCCCGGCGTTATTACGGGCGCGGCCGATGACGATCCGTCTGGTATCGCTACCTATTCTCAGACCGGTGCCCAATTCGGATTTGGACAGCTATGGACGGCGCTCTACCAGATTCCTCTCTTGATCGCCGTTCAGGAGGCGTGTGGTCGCATTGGCGCAGTCACAGGCAAGGGGCTTGCCGGGGTTATTAGAGATCACTACGCCCGTAAGATCCTGATCGGTGTCGTCCTTCTGGTGGCGATTGCCAATACGATCAATATCGGTGCCGATATTGGTGCGGTCGCGGCATCGGTCCAGCTCGTGGTGAATCTGCCGTTCTGGTTGTTGGCAATTGCGACCACTGCGTTGCTGGTAGTGTCGGAGATTCTGGTTACCTATAAAACCTATGCGAAATGGCTCAAGTGGTTAGCGTTGGCGCTATTTTCCTATCCGGCTACAGCACTGATTGTGAGGCAACCTTGGAAGGAAATTCTGTATGCGACGGTGGTGCCGCATATCGAACTGACGTTTGCCTTCTTCTTCATCATTACGGGTGTCTTTGGAACTTCAATTTCGCCCTACATGTTCTTCTGGCAAGCTTCGGAAGAAGTGGAAGAAGAACGAGCGGTGCATATGCGGAGTGGACCTGACGGCCAACCTCGTTTGCCGCAGAGGTATATACGCGATATGAGGATCGACACGCTGGTAGGTATGGTCTCTGCTGAGCTTGCGCAGTGGTTCATCATCATCACGACGGCGACAGTCTTGTTCAAACACGGAACGACGACAATCAACACCGCTGCGGATGCAGCCAAGGCTCTGGAGCCGCTGGTGCAGTCGTTTCCCAACTCCGGGCAAGTGGCTAAGGACGTCTTTGCGGTAGGCGTGATTGGGTTGGGACTGCTTGCAATTCCAGTTCTTGCCGGTTCGGCGGCATATGCACTTGCTGAGGCCTTCGGCTGGAAGGAAGGCTTGGCAAAAAAGTTTAAAAGGGCGCGGGGTTTTTACGTCGTCATCATCCTGTCGATGCTCATCGGCTTGCTGCTCAATTTCATTGGGATCGATCCGATGAAGGCTCTGGTCTTTACGGCGGTTTTCAATGGTGTCGCTGCTGTGCCGCTGCTTTTTCTGATCGCGAAGATCAATGGCAGCTCGAAGATATTGGGTGAGCATCAAGGTGGAATGCTCTCGCGAACGTTCGTATGGGTCACTTTCGGCGTCATGGGGCTGTCGGCGGTCGCACTGTTGTATACGCTGGTGTTTCAGCATCCTGCGCACTGAGCTCTTGTGCGGGATATCGATCAAGCTGGCCTGCCAATTTGGCGAGAAACCATGCATCGGTTGACGACCAATCGCCTGTGCACGTTTCGAGCACAATCTGATCTGGAAATTTGCATTGGCCTGAATGCAACAATCCAAGCGGGAAGTGAACTTCCTGGATGGGTACAGCGCCAGCAATTCGTGCAAAGCAGACGAGATAAAATATCTTGTGGTTGATTGGACCGTGCTAAAAGAGGAGCTACCAATGCCCTTTGTGGATGTGAACGGCTTCAAAGTCATCGAACGCCTGCCGGGGTGGAAGGGGCGCTATTTTCATTCCGCCAGCATGACGTTTGCGCATTACGAATTCACGGCGGGTTCATCGATCCATGAGCACTTCCATCCCGAGGAAGAGGTTTACGAAGTCATTGAGGGCGAATTGCAAGTGACGATTGATGGAATATCTGAGATTGCGAGGCCGGGTGTGGTTGCCATCGTGCCGCCGAACGCCCGTCATTCCGTCAAAGCGCTTACTGACGGGCGCTTGATTGTTGTAGATCACCCGGCCCGTCCGGAGTTCGGCCAAGGGCATCCCAGCGTTCGCTGATCAACACCACCTGATTTTCCATTCATCGGCTCAATTTGCGCATCATCGCCAATGCGCTTATTGACGGGGTGATTAGTCCTGATATGTCGACTAGGATCCCTGAATCTCATTGAGGAGGGTCTGGATAATCGGGCACTGCAGCGTTTCTTGTTATAAATCACCACCTCCATGCGGAAGATGCGCACATCCGGCATCGTCTCGCACTACCACTCGCCACGTCAGGTGCTTGTATTTTGCACGAAACAATAGCTCCTTCGCTCTCCGAAGAATCCTCTCGGCGGAATGTGATACCGTAATGGCCACCGTTTTGCTCGTAATTCTCGGTCTACGGAGGTTTCTATGGGATTATCCGTTCGCATTCGTTCCGCTGTGTTTCAAATCGTGATCGCAGGAGCCACCTGTGTCCCAGGCATCGCCGCCGCCCAGGTCGTCACCGTCCCATCTACGCCCGTTGTCGGCTCATCCAATCCTGCCACGGCCGAGCCGCCGGTAACGCGGCCGACCACAAAGCCGTGCACGGTCACGCTCTATAACAACGAAGCCTTCAACGACTACTCGGCGCATCCTATAACGTTCACTCCTCCCGCCGACTGCAGAGGCCCGTGGGCGAAAGTCGTTCTCAACCTCGACTTCACCGTCACCGCCGGAAGACAGTACGATCGCACAGCGAGCCTCTACCTCGGCAATGCGAACATCTTCTACGGCACCACCGCCGAGCCGCGCTCCACGCTCAGCCCGTCCTGGCATGTAGAGCGCGATGTCACCGATCTGTCCGCCATCTTCGAGACGGCGCAGACGGGCAACGCCATCATTTACAACATCTATAACAGCACGTACAACGGTGGCATCTACGGCACCGCGACGCTGCAGTTCTATCCAGCGGATTTCCGCAACCTGCCCGCTGACGCGCCGGACATGGTCGTCCCCGTGAGCGGCGTGAACAGCCAGGTTGAGTTGGACACCACCAGCAGTGCGGTCACGGCCACCGTTACCCTGCCGCGCAATCTCACGAGGGCCTACCTGGACGTCATCGCGCAAAGCCAGTCGAACGACGAGTTCTGGTACCTCGGTGTCCCGAACGACGTCGCCAGTGAACTCGAAACCTACGGCGGCACCGCCTTCCGTGAAACCGAGGTCAGCATCGACGGCATGCCCGCCGGCGTGGCTCCCGTGAGTCCATGGATCTACACTGGTGGCATCGACCCCTACCTGTGGGAACCGATCACTGGCGTCGAAACCCTCGACTTCAAGCCCTACCGCGTGGACCTGACGCCGTTTGCCGGAATGCTGAGTGACGGCAACCCGCACACCGTCAGCATCAGCGTCTACAACGCCAACAGCTACTTCCTCGCGACCGCCAACCTGCTGCTTTATCGCGATAGGTTCCGCGCGGAAACCGGCGGCGCCGTGGAAGAAAACACACTCTCCGCCGCGCCCACGCCCGATGTCGAAGAGAATCTAACCACCGCGAACGGCGCTACCACCGGCAACGTGATCGTGGGCTCGAAACGCACCTTCACCGTCAAGGGTTACGTAAACACGTCGTTCGGCCGCGTCGAAACAACCGTCAACTCGACCGTCAACTTCAACAGCAATCAGGCATTCAACGTTGCGACCGTAGGTGTTCCGGAGATCCAGAACGTCAACCAGACCAGCACCGTCGACTCAACCACCACAAGGCGGCTGGGTATCCTGGCGGAGAAGGTCACCACGCACTGGTCCTTCCCGCTTATTCTCGACTACTCCTTCGTGCAGAACAGCGATGGCACCTACACGCAGGTCGTCACTTCAAACCAGCAGCACGGAGTGAGCCAAAGAACCTCCATCAACGGCTTCCCCATTGCCAGCTCTGAGACTGTAGAGCAGGTCAAGTCCAACGACACGCTGGTCTACAACTCATCGCTCTCGGCGGTGAACGCCGTTGGCCCCACCGCAAGTTCCGCCAGCTACGTTACCAGGGACTCCACCGGTCATTGCTGGAGCCGTTCGCTCGCGTCGCAGGATCGAGTGCTTACCTCCGTGCAGGACAACAAGGCCTGCCCGATAAGACATTAGTCACATAATTCATCCCAGCAAGAAACGATCGGGCTCTGGCTCGGTCGTTTCTTGCTGGGAGAGCATCGAACAACTTCTTACGGCACATTTCACTGAGCGCCGCAGGGAGTCTACGTCTGCGACGTAGACTTGCCGAAGGCGGGGCGGTCTCAACCGGTCGGTGCAACACTGGCTTGAAATTTACTCATCTCGCTGCGAACCTGCATTCGCACAAACTCTCGCCGCCTCTCTCTCTCCAGGCCACGCCTCTACCGGCACAATGCTAGAACAGTAGACACATGGACCACACTGCCAGCCGCAAGCCCCTCGCCCAGTACTCCGCCGCGCCCCGTTCGCGCAGTCCTTACACCATCACGTTCGCTCTGATCGCAGCCAACGTTCTCGTCTTCCTGGCGATGGTCGCCAGCGGCATCTCCTTCACTCATCCCACGGCTCTCGACGTATTCAATTGGGGCGGCGACTTCGGCCCTGCAACCGTAGGCGCAAACCAGTGGTGGCGACTCCTCACCTCCTGCTTTCTACACTTCGGCATCGTCCACATCGGGATGAACATGTACGTGCTCTACCTGATCGGGCCGTTCATCGAAACCGTCTTCGGACGCATGCGCTACCTGCTCATCTACTTCATCGCAGGTCTCGCAGGCAGCATCGTCAGCGTATGGGTCCATCCCATGGCCGTCGGCGCAGGCGCTTCGGGCGCCATCTTCGGCCTCTACGGCGCCGTCTTCGGTTTCCTACTGATCAAACGTCGGACGCTCAATCCAGCGGCGATGAAGAGCATTGCCAAGTCGGCCGGAATCTTCGTCCTGTACAACGTCGTCTACGGTTCCATGAGCGGACCGACAGACCTTTCCGCCCACCTGGGCGGTCTGATAGCCGGATTTCTGGCGGGAATGGTGCTGGTGAGGCCGCAGCCTACCGCCTCGTGACCTGTCCCGGGCAGGCAGCCCCATCTCACCCAACCTCAGAATCGCGTTCCCCACGTCTTGCTTCTGACACGTACATTTCCCCGTCTCTCCCTTCAGCCCCGAACCCCACTCCCACCTTCAGCGCCCAGCGCGGCCAGGAGCCCTATTTCTTTGAGTGCCCGATAGTCCGTGCGACTATGCCTATCCCGATAGGAATGCCAGTTCGCCTTCCATCAGATGAGACGCCGATACCGAAACGCATCGGTCACTGTGACTTAGTGCTTGACGACCTTCACGACTAGGTAGGTGATTTGGGTGCCAGGGGTTAGAAGGAACTGATGTGGAACTCCGATGGGAATGTCGATAACGTCGCCAGGGCCTACCGTCCGGCTTACGCCGCCCTTGATGCTGGATGCCTGTAACTCGTGCGGAGCTGTGCGGACGGGATCGACCGGCACGCCTCCTGAAACGAGCGTAGCTGTGCCGGATTGGATGACGAGAACGTCCACCTTGGTCTGATGAATTTCTACCCGGCCGCTATGCTCGCGATGCGAAATTGAGAGAATGTGGTCTCCGAAGTCGGCCTTATAGGTGAGGCCCTGGGGTGGGACGCCTTTGGGCCACACCGTGATACCCGAGGTCTGGCCGATTGCCGCGGCGGAGGGAACCGCCAGCATAAGAAGCAGTAGCAGAGATTTCATGACGCCTCCATCGAGAAACAGAAAATAAAGAGAGAAGGAAGACTCCGTCTCAGGCGGTAACCACGGTGCAACTCTTGAGGAAGCCGGGATCGATCTCCACACCGAATCCGGGCCCTGTTGGAACCTTGATTACTCCATTGCTGTCGCTCCGCAGTGTCGACGTTGCGCAGCGATAGGGCAAGACATTATTGAACTCTTTGAACTCGTGATACGGGCCGGAGTTTGGAATGGAAGAGACGAAGTGCATCATGTACACATAGCCGAGGCCTGTTGAGGAGATGTGCGGGATGCACTGCTTACCGAAGGCGTTAGCCATGCGTGCCACCTGCATGCAACGGATCATGCCGCCGAAGTAAAACATATCCTGCTGCACGATGGAAAGGCCGCCGTTGGCGACCAGCCACCGGAAGTTGTGCGTGGCCGGCTCCTGCTCGCCGCCAGCGATGGGAATCTCAAGCGCGTCAGAGACCTGCTTGGTTTCTTCGTACCAGTCGAACTGGACTGGCTCCTCAAAGAAGGCGTACTTATACTCCTGCATCAGCTTTCCAATCGGAATTGCCTCGGCCACTGTGTAGGAGCCGTTGGCGTCGGCGGAGATCACCATCTGGTCGCCGAAGGTCTTGCGGTCCAGCGGAATCAGCTTCTCGCTGCGGCCGGCGGGGAACTCCTTGTGGGTCATACGGCCTCCGAGCTTGAACTTGATGGCCTTGGCGTGCGAGATGGCCACGTCCCGCTTCAGGTGCTCGATGACCTCCTCGGCCGGGATGTCGCGCTCTCCGTTGGCCTGGTACACGGTAATGGCCGGGTTGTAGATCTTGTCGCTGATCAACAGCCCAATGGAGCGATTCGCCATCTTGCCGAACATGTCGAGAATGGCAAATTCGACTGTCGCAATCGGAACCCAGATGGCCAGGCCCTTCGCCTTGTAGATGTTGTTGTGAACAGTGACAGCCGGGATGAGGCTCTCGATGTCGCGGGCATCTTTCCCGATGAAGAAGGGAGCCACCCGCTTCACGAAGATCGGATAGAGCACCTCCATCTGCTGGGAGTTCGATACCGAGATTCCCTCATGGCCGTCCTTGGAGCGCACACGGCAGATGTACTGCTTCTCACGGGTCAGGAGTTCGACTGACTCGATGATCACAGGGTCGGGAAAAAGGTTGCGTTTGAAGACCGGCTCGGCAAGGATGGCGTCGAGCTTGGCATAGCGTTCTTGCAGGGTGCCCGGCAATCCATGGTGCGGTGCACTGAGAAATTGGGCCCAGGAATTGGCGGGAAGAGCGACTGTGGCTGCACTGGCTGCCAGGGACGTCGTAAGGAAGCGGCGGCGGTTCGAATTCATGGGGTGATCTCCTTGCCTATCTGGTTCTTGTGCTGACTGCATCACTTCTAACTCTAGTGGGATCTCCACCCTTCGTGCATCGCGGTATGAGCCCTAACCCGCCATTTGACGAACGCCCAGGCCTCGAACACCTGCTGCACAATCCGGGGACCATGCAGCGTGGGGGTATATCCTTGACCCCCTCGACCAGCCAGCATCATCAGGATCATCGCCTCGTCCGTGGGCGTCAGTATCGACATAAAGCGTCGAACTCTCGGCAAGCGCCGACGTTCGCCAGGCTGACCTTAGCGAGGCTAGGCCTCAGAAGCTGACCGCAGAACTAGCGCAAGGCGCTGAGTTGCTGGTAACGATGGGTTGCGGAGATGAGTGTCCCTACGTGCAGGGCCTTCGCCGCGCAGATTGGCCGCTTCGCAATCCTGAGGGACTAGCGTTGGATGAGGTTCGCGCCATTCGCGATGGAATCGGCCCTTCTCCTTTCCAACACGGGCGGTCTATGCCCAACTCCTTCATGACTTCAACGACAACAAGATGGACACGAGGTCCGGGGTGAGTCCCGGCGGAAACCGCGTGCGCCTTGGGAGCGAGCTGAGTTTCCTGTGCAGAGAAACATGACGTTGACACGATGGACTATCCTTGCCGAGCGAAGTTCTGAGAGATCTGCGGTAATTTTGCTTTGACCGCGTAGACCTTGACGCTAGCAGCGACAGCGTTGATGTCGTACTTGGAGAGAAGGTCTGCAAGGTCTCGATGAAGACTGGATGGCGTATGTGCAGGCTGCGAGGTGGAGCAGCAGAATTGGCTGACTGACGTCTCGCCGATCGAGTCGTCCATGGTGGGAGAGCAGCACGCTGTCGAGTTCTCGACCTTTGCATAAGCATTCAAATCAGCACCGCTATCGACGATCTCGACGTACTCGAAGCCCGCGGCTAATAATCCGTCACGGTAGTCCTCGATAAGGAGCGCCCCGCCAATACAGCCCACATAGGCCGCCATGCTGGTCGCAACCTCTGAGGGAAGTTCAGCTTTGAGGGCGATGTCGCTGATGGCGAGCCGTCCACCCGGTTTGAGGACGCGTGCAATCTCCCGGAAGACTACAGGCTTATCGGGTACAAGGTTGATGACGCAGTTGCTGATAACGCAATCGACAGATTCGTCGGCGAGCGGCAACTGATCGATCGTAGCGAGATGAAATTCAACGTTCTTGTAGCCACCTGAAAGCGCATTGGCGCAAGCACGGTCGATCATCGCCTGGGTCATGTCGATCCCGATGGCTTTGCCTCCCGGGCCCACCAGCGGGGATGCAAGAAAGACGTCCAACCCGCCCCCGGAGCCGAGATCGACCACCGTCTCCCCGGGACGAATGGAGGCGATTGCTGTCGGGTTTCCGCACGAGAGTCCCATATTCGCACCGGCAGGAATCGAAGCGAGATCAGAGGCGCTATATCCAAATGCTTCGGCTACGGCCTGCACGCCTGGGTTGTCGTTGGTTAGAGAGCTCTCTGCCACGGCTCCATACTTCAGCCTTACCGATTCGAGTACTTCGTTCGCCATCAGTTCCTCCAGTAAATATCTGCCAAGGCGACTATATTACCTCGCTATGCATGCGTCAATGCGTATATATTTGGTCTATGGCACGACGACAAATAGATTTCAATATCGAGAGATTCTTCCAGGCCTTGGGGGACATGACACGGCTCCGCCTGCTCAACCTCATAGGCGATCAGGAGATCTGTGTTTGTTACTTCACGGAAATCCTTGGTCAGCCTCAACCCAAAATTTCGAGACATCTCGCTTACCTGCGCAGCGCAGGAATCGTAACCGTGCGCCGCGAAGGACGCTGGATGCACTACCGAATCGTCATGCCGCCCCATATTGGTGCAACGCTCATTCTTCAGCAAACGCTGTCGTGGCTGAAGGAAGATCGGACCATGCAGGCTGACCGTGCGCGCCTCTCGAAGGCCTGCTGCAGTCCTGCAAAATTCGTTGCGCTGCAGGGCGCGCCATTACCCACTCCTATCGACTCCGTCATCGTTTCCACTTCGAGGTAGCCATGTCCAGCGTCTCCGCCACGCGAGTTCCGAGCTGTGCCCCCATGCCGCGAAAAAAGCTCTCGTTTCTCGACCGATTCCTCACGCTCTGGATATTCCTCGCGATGGCCATCGGTGTTGCAATCGGCCACTTCGACCCTCGATCCGCGGCTTTTGTGAACCGGTTTCAATCCGGAACGACGAACGTACCCATCGCCATCGGCCTCATCATCATGATGTACCCACCGCTCGCCAAAGTGCGCTACGAAAAACTGGGCCAGGTCTTTCGCAATCGCCGTGTTCTCGGCCTGTCGCTTGTTCAGAACTGGATCGTCGGGCCGCTGCTGATGTTCGCCCTTGCCTTGATCTTTCTGCACGGCGAACCCGCCTACATGCGCGGTTTGATCCTTATCGGCATCGCACGCTGCATCGCCATGGTGCTTGTTTGGAACGAATTGGCCGGCGGAGATACGGACTACGTCGCCGGACTCGTTGCACTCAACAGCGTGTTTCAAGTGATTTTTTACAGTCTTTATGCGTGGGTATTCATAACGATTCTGCCAACATGGTTCGGCTTTCAGGGCTCGGCGGTAAAAATTGGTATCGGTCAGATCGCCCACAGCGTGTTTATCTACTTGGGAATTCCATTTCTGGCCGGAATGTTGACGCGCTTCGTCCTCGTTCGTGCCAAGGGTGAAGAGTGGTACCGAACGCAGTTCATTCCGCGCATCAGCCCCTTCACCCTGGTAGCTTTGCTCTTCACCATCGTCGTGATGTTCTCACTCAAGGGCGATCTGATCGTCAGACTGCCGTTTGACGTCCTCAAGATCGCGGTTCCGCTCTTGATCTACTTCTTGATCATGTTCCTCGTCAGTTTCTGGATGGGGCGCAAGCTGGGTGCCGACTACGCTCAGACTGCCACCCTCTCGTTCACGGCCGCCGGTAACAACTTCGAACTCGCGATCGCCGTTGCTGTTGCCGTCTTCGGTTTGAATTCAGGAGAGGCATTCGTCGGTGTCATCGGCCCGCTAGTGGAAGTCCCCACGCTGATTGGCCTTGTCAATGTTGCCTTCTGGATGCGCAAGCGCTACTTCGGAACTGCGGATCAGGCCTTCGACGTGCATCCCGCAGAGACAGCTCCGTAGTCCAGCGGCTGCCCAATGGAGTAGACGTAGATCCGCATCGTGAGACGCCGCTGAAACATATCCGCTGTGCAGGATATGTATTAAAAGCATATAGTCGTGTAGGCAGATGTATTGTTTTACGCCTTTCTGTAGTTTTGAATGGAGAATCTCCTATGAAAAGCATTCAGGTTTTCGATCCGGCGTTGTGTTGCAGTACCGGCGTATGTGGAGTCGATGTCGATCAGGCCTTGATTGGCTTCTCGGCTGACGTGGATTGGGCCAGGCAGAATGGAGCTCACATTGAACGCTTCAACCCGGCGCAGCAACCTGTGGCCTTCGCGGAAAATGCAGTCGTCAAGGGCTTTCTGGAGCGCTCTGGTCAGGAGGCTCTGCCGCTTATTCTCCTTGACGGAGAAGTTGCGTTAGCAGGCCGCTATCCGAATCGCACCGAACTTGCGCGCTGGGTAGGCATTACGCAGGTTGCCGCAGAGTCGAAACCTGCCAAATCATGTTGTTCTGGCAGCGGATGCTGCTGAGCCATAGAGCATCGGTCAGGACCACCTCGCGGAGAAACTTCTATGAAATTCCACGAAATGCCGCCACGCTTCCTCTTCTTCACCGGCAAGGGCGGCGTTGGCAAAACCTCGATTGCTTGTGCGACAGCCATATATCTTGCCGAAGCCGGACAGCGCGTGCTACTCGTCAGCACTGATCCTGCTTCGAACGTAGGTCAGGTATTCGGTGTGAGCATCGGCAACCTGATCACTGGAATTCCAGCGGTGCCGGGCCTGTCGGCGCTCGAGATTAATCCGCAGGCCGCGGCGCAGGCCTACCGCGATCGCATCGTGGACCCGGTGCGCGGCAAACTGCCGGAGTCGATCGTCAAGAGCATTGAGGAGCAGCTTTCGGGAGCCTGCACAACAGAGATCGCAGCATTCGATGAGTTCACGGAACTGCTGCTTGATTCACCCCTCACGGCGGGCTACGATCACATCCTCTTCGACACAGCCCCAACAGGACATACCATTCGACTCTTGCAACTGCCTGGCGCATGGACCGGCTTTCTAGAGGAGGGGAAGGGCGATGCCTCGTGCCTGGGACCACTGGCAGGATTGGAGAAACAGCGCACTCAATACCGGTCCGCAGTAGAAGCACTAGCCGATCCAATGCGGACGCGTCTGGTTCTTGTCGCCCGTGCACAACAATCAACGCTGCGAGAAGTTGCCCGTACCCACGAAGAACTCGCAGCCATCGGTCTATCGCAGCAATATCTTGCGATTAACGGAGTGCTCCCACAAAGTGAATCAACAAAGGATCCACTAGCCTTGGCGATCTGGGATCGTGAGCAGGCTGCTTTAGCCTCGATCCCCGCAGGTCTCGTTTCGCTGCCGCGCGATGAGGTTGCCTTGAAGCCTTTCGACCTGGTAGGCCTCGATGCGCTCCACCAGCTATTCACCGACGCGGCTGTTCAGTTCGAGGCGGGGCCACAGCAGTTGATTCCTTTGGATGCCCCGGCCCTCTCGTCGCTGGTCGATGACATTGCCGCAGATGGACGTGGCCTAGTGATGTTGATGGGCAAGGGCGGTGTTGGCAAGACCACCGTGGCTGCCGCGGTGGCAGTGGAACTTGCGCGTCGAGGCCTGTCGGTACATCTCACAACCTCCGACCCTGCCGCACATCTCGCCGAGACACTAAACGGTTCGTTCCATAATCTGACCGTAAGTCGCATCGATCCGCACGCGGAGACGGAGCGATATCGGCAGTACGTCTTGGAAACCAACGGTGCGCAATTGGATGCCGAAGGACGAGCGCTCCTCGACGAAGACTTACGTTCCCCCTGCACAGAGGAGATCGCTGTATTTCAAGCTTTCTCGCGCATCATTCGCGAAGCGAGCCAGAAGTTTGTGGTGATGGACACAGCGCCCACCGGGCACACGCTACTGCTCCTCGATGCGACCGGAGCCTACGATCGCGAGGTAAAGCGCCAGATTGGGAACACGCAACTGCATGCCCTCACCCCCATGATGCAGTTGCAGGATCCGAAGCAAACCAAGGTCCTACTCGTAACCTTGGCCGAGCCCACGCCCGTCCTTGAAGCTGCAAATCTACAAGCAGAGTTACGGCGCGCAGGTATAGAGCCGTGGGCCTGGATCATCAACAACAGCGTGGCTGCCGCAGGTCCGCGCTCCCCGCTGCTGCGTCAGCGCGCCAGGAATGAACTGCGTGAGATCGCGGCAGTCGAAACAATCCATGCCGCGCGCTACGCCGTCGTGCCCCTTCTTAAGGACGAGCCAATCGGTGTTGATCGCCTGCTGGAGATTGCAGGCCACGCTATGGAGCCTGTGTAGCGCAACTGAAGTATGGCCGCCTCCAGAATTACCGGCATCGTCGACACCGCCCTGACGGCGTGCACGCCGACTGAATCTTCGCCTCAGACCGTCTAGAGCCCCTCCGCTATAAACTGCGTCAGCGGTATTCCCCAAGACGGCGTCTTGCCGTCCATTTCGTAGTACAGCTCTTTGAACGCCAATTTCATTTCGTAGTATCGGTATCCCATCTTTAGAACGCTGTTTTTTCCTCTATACCAGGTATCGGTATGCATATAGAAGGCCTTATGTGCGCCCATATCTCCCATACAGGTGAACCCCGGCCAGAATGGCTTGTCAGCTATTCTGGCCGGGGTTCCACACTCTTGATCATTAATGGCCATACGGATCGGCATGTTCCGGCACCTTGCCTCGAAAGAGCCAGTAAACAATGCAGAAGTACATAATGGCCAGCAAGGTCCCAAAAGTCCACCACACCAGGCCCACCTTCAGGCTATGCGGCCCCGTAACCGAACTGGCTATGGTGATCGAGGCGATCGCCGGATTCGTCGAGGGCAGCAGCACTGGATAGAGGCCTGCCGCTGCACCGCAAAGCATCGCGATCAAGTACATGCAAGACGATATAAATGCAGCGAGCTCCCGGTGTTTCCGCATCGCCATCAGAAGCACAATCAGGCTCACGGCAACCCCTATAGGAGACAGAAAGGCCACGGGATGGGCATGGTAATTGTGCAGCGAATATGGCCGCGCCACGACCGTTGCCGGTACGGCCAGAACCGTTGCAATCGCTACGAGTGGCCACAGACGATTGGCTGCACACCGAGCGCGTAACCTGAGATCGCCTTCGGTCTTCAGTGTGAGATACAGTGCGCCGTGGAGTGCCAGCGCAAGCAACGCCATCACCCCGCCGATTACGGTATACCAGTCCAGAATGCCAGGATTCGCCCCAGTCCGCCAGTTAGTCCAAAGCGGGAGGAAAAAGTAGTTATCCGCTCCCAGCGGCACCCCACGGACCACGTTCGCCAGCGCCGCTCCAAAGAAGATGGCGAGCAACGTGCTCGCGAAGAAGAACAGCCCGCCGAAGAAGCTTCGCCAGAGTGGATCCTTGAAATGCCCTCGAAGTTCTACCGCCAGCCCTCTCAGGATCAGCAGCCAAAGCACGATCATCAGCGGCATATAGAAGCCGCTAAACGATGATGCATATACAAGCGGAAAAGCAAAGAACAACGTGCCACCCGCCGCCAGCAACCAAACCTCGTTGCCGTCCCACACCGGCCCGATTGCCCGCATTGCCTGTTGCCGCTCATCCTCCGTTCTTGCAACGAAGGGATAAAGTATGCCGACTCCCAGATCGAAGCCGTCGAACACTACATACGCCGCGAGCATCACCGCGACAATCCAGAACCAGAGAGCATCCATGGCGCGCCTCCTAGGCGGTCGTACGGGGTTGGTCTGCAGCCAGCTCTTTCGTAGACGCCGGACCCTCTTCGATGATGTTGTAGACCAGCATCACCCACAAAATTGATAGAACCGTATACATCCCCAGAAAGCCAAGCAGGCTAAACAAACTCGTCCCCGCACCGATATGTTTGGAATAACCATCCGAGGTGCGAATCAGGTTGTAGACCAGCCAGGGTTGGCGGCCAATCTCGGCCGTCATCCAACCAGCGGTGTTCGCGATATACGGTAGCGGGAAACTCAACAGGATCGGCCAAAGCACCCAACGCGATGTGAAGAGTTTGCCGCGCCAAAGCAGAAATCCTGCAATGCCCATCAGCGCGACAAAGTAAGTCCCCAGTCCCGCCATGATGTGATAGCTGTAAAACAGCAGCGGCAAGGTCGTCGGCCACAGATCCTTGGGATAGGCATCCAGTCCCTTTACCTCAGCAGCCGTAGTGCCGTAGATCAGAAAACTCAGCACTTTATTCACCGCAATCGGGTTATCAATTTTCTGTCCTTCCATGTCCGGCTGCCCCATCAAGACAATCGGCGCGCCCATTACCGAGTGGAAGAGCCCCTCCATCCCTGCGATCGCGATGGGTTGGTTCTTGGCCATGTACTTGCCGTGAAGGTCGCCGGTAGGGAAGATCTGTATCACACACGCCAGAACTCCAGCGATCACTCCGAGTCGCAGAAAGATCTTCCCGAAATCCCCGTCCCGTTTCTGGAGAATATAGAGCGCACCAACAGACGACATCACAAATGTCGCCGTGACCACCGCGCCGCACATGTTATGTGCATACTGCAACCATGCCCACGGATTCATCATCAGTCCCCAGAAACTGCTCACCTCGTACGCTCCGTTTGGGAGCAGGTGATAGGCCACCGGATGCTGCATCCACGCATCAGTCACGATGATGAAAAATCCCGAAATCCAGGAGCCAACAAACACTAGAAACGCAGCTCCCCAATGAGCAAACCGCGACAGCCGCTTTTCACCGAATAGAAATAGTCCGAGAAATGCAGACTCAAGGAAGAAGGAAAACACTCCCTCCATTGCAAGTGGCTGGCCAATCACTCCACCCGTGCGCCTCGAAAATTCAGACCAGTTCGTGCCGAACTGGAATTCCATCGGGATGCCCGTCACCACCCCTAATAAAAAATTCACAGCAAAGATTCGTGCCCAAAATCGTGCCGCGTCGTTATACCGCTCGTCTTTCGTTCGCAGTGCCATGGTCTTCAGCACAACAATGAGCAGCGCAAGCCCCATCGTCAATTGCGGAAAGAGATAGTGATACGTAATCGTAAAGGCGAAGTGAATCCGGTGCAG
>DATCDL010000504.1:0-6366 GCA_036510715.1 Acidobacteriaceae bacterium | reverse complement strand
GGGTGGTCCTTGCCCTTGATGCCGAGAATGACGGCGTTGGAGGTGAGATTGACTTCGACCATGACGTGCTGGTCGGCCATCTGTTTAAGGAGAGCTTCGGGATGATCTTCGTGGAGGACGTCGACGCCGTGACCGATGCGGTTCGCGTGGCCGAGATCGACGGCCTCGCGGATGTGGAAGCTGAGGCCGGCGGGCGGGACCATGCCGGGCGCGAGTTCGCCGGCGTGCAGCGTGATGTGGACTTTGGGATAGACGGAGTGCAGGTAGTCGAGCATCTGCATCTGGAGGTGATAGTCGCGCATGGAGAGGTAGCCGTCTTCGGGCATGACGAAGTTGATGCCGACGACGTCGTGGTCGGCGGAGGCTACTTCGAAGCCGAGGAGGGTTTGGGCGAAGACTTGTTGTGGTGGGAAGCCGCGCAGGATTTGGTAGAGCCAGTGGATGCGAACTGCGCAAGCCGCGCCGTAGCCGTGATCTCCTTGCGGAGTGGGCGGTGGTGGTGGATCAGAGCGGCAGAGCTCCAGTTCTTCGCGCTGACGCTCTGCGTTGGCGAACTCTTTCATGTCGGTGGAGACTTCGTCGCGCAGGCCGGCGGCGAGGAGCTGGTCGCGAAGTTGAGCTAGCTGGTCGCGTGAGATTTCCTTGTCGGCGGCGGCGGGCCAACCGATCTTGTAGCCGAGGGCGGCGGCGTGCGAGAAGCTCGGGGTCTGCATGACTTCGAGGTACTGCTCGTTCTGCGCAGCGGCGCGGGTGGCTACTTCGTCCAGCCACTCGCCCGCATCGTCCTGGAGGCCGGTGAACCGGGCGAAGGTGGAGAAGAACTGGTCGTGGCCGTCGATGCCTTCGGTGGGGACGAAGGCGCGCATGGAGAAGCTGTTGATGAGGTCGTCGTAGAGCGGCTGGTTGGAGAAGGCGGAGGCCGCCGTGACCTCGCCGGGTGCGCAGTTGTTGGGCTGTTCGTGAAGCGGCTTGACGAAGCGGACGGCGTCCTGGCCTTCGGGCGTCGCCGGAGTTCCGCGCTCGACTGAGGCGACGCAGAGGCCCTCGCGCGCGGCCTCGGCGATGAAGGTCTCCGCGTAAACGGCGCCGGAGAGATGCATGTGCAGATCGGCACCCTTGGGGAAGGGCTTGAGGAAGGCGTAGAGTTCGCCGGGGCCCATCTTCCCGGCAGCGTCGAGGGCACGGGTGGCGCGGGCTTCGCCGGAGGTGAGGGCGGTAGAAGGCCGCGTTTGTGAGAGCGCGCAACAGGCGACACAACCGAGGGTGGTGCTGACGAAGAGACGGAGAGCGATACGAGCGCGAACCATGCTCAGGAGCCTTTCCAGTGCTTTGCGTTCTCCAAAGAATACCGCAGGGAGCGGTGCGGTTTGGCGATGGGGCCGGTGATTGTTATACTGAGTTTCGACGTTCTCGATGGCCCCGTCGTCCGATGGGGCCGCAATTCCCTCCCCCACAGGCAGGCGAAGCTGAGACGCACGAGCCCGGCGGGCGATCTTGGCTGCCCGAGGGGCGCGCTCGCGCGGAAGAATGCCAAGGCCAGATAGCTCAGTGGTAGAGCGCGGCCCTGAAAAGGCCGGCGTCGGCGGTTCGATCCCGTCTCTGGCCACCACTTATAATCAATAACTTAGCCTAGTTTAGATGACGCCTCCCAGTCGGGGGGCTTTCATGTTATCCGAGATCAATGCCCTATTTTCAGCGAGATAGCGCCTTGCGGTCATGGTCGCGTATTGGTCGCGAGATGGTTCAATCGACACAAAGCAATGCTGTAAGCACTGCATCATGGGAGCCATATCCAGGCCTGTCAATGAATACTCTGTCTGAAGTGCGGCGACGTGCGGAGCTATCGGACAGCGAAGGCCATCACTTGGCTGCGCGATAACTTCAAGAACACGCTGAATGCGCAAATGCAGCTTAGAATGCGAATTGAAATGGAGCCAACCCCACCGTGATCGTTAACCGCCAAACCAAATTCTCTGCAGAGGTTTTATGACAAGGAAAGCAAGCAATCTGAAGCCGCGGCGTGAATTTCTCCGGCTGGCCGCGTTTACCGGGGCGGCCGCGCTCACGGGAAAGGGAGTGACAGCCGCAGGGGAACAAAATGCCGGTCCACAAGCAGCGGACAGTCATGAGGGGGATGACAAGATGGAGTTCCTTCGTGTCAGCGGCCGTCACATAGTCAATGCGAAAGGGAAACAGGTTCGCCTGAGAGGAACCTGTCCGGGCGGCTGGATGAACATGGAGGATTTCATTAATGGGCACCCAGGCGCGGAGCATACTCTCCGAGCGCAGATGGCGGAGGTGCTCGGTCCGGCCAGAGCGCAGTTCTTCTTTGAGCGCATGCTGGACTACTTCTTCAACGAAGATGATGTGATCTTTCTTAGGAATGTCGGCGCCAGCGTCATAAGGATACCTCTCAATTATCGACACTTCGAGGATGATGCCGCTCCTTTCAAATACACAGAAGCGGGTTTTGCCCGTCTCGATAAAGTGTTGAGCCACTGCGAAAAACATGGACTTTACGTCATTCTGGACCTTCATTCGGCGCAGGGGTGGCAGAATGTCCACTGGCATTCTGACAACGCATCGCGCATCAGCCTTTTCTGGCAGGTTGCGTTCTATCAGGATCGCTTCGTTGCCCTTTGGCAGGAGTTTGCGCGGCGCTACAAGAACAGGGCTGTGATCGCCGGCTACGATGTGCTGAACGAGCCTTGTGCGAACAACGCCCTGGGCGACTATCCATGGAAAGTGGGTTCCAATTACAAGCCAAATTTTGACCGCATGAATGCTGTCTACCGGCGCGTGGTTACAGAGATTCGCAAGATCGATTCCAGGCACATTATCTTCCTCGAAGGTGATGACTACGCAAAGGACTTCTCGGGGCTAGAGAAACCCTTCGACGATAACCTCGCCTACAGTTCACATAACTACACTGTGCCTGGGTTTGGACCTGGCCGATACCCCGGCGCCATCCATCCGCGATCGGCTGCAGCGGGCAGTGCTCAGGACTGGGATCTGGCAAAACAGGAGCGCAACTTCCTCGATGCCGAGGGAACGAAGTTCACCCAGCAGCATGATGTTCCGCTGTGGGTTGGCGAGTTTGGGTCTGTCTACAACGGGCCTGCCGATGAAAATGAAGATCGGCTTCGCGCGCTGGACGATCAGATTGGCATTTTTGAGCGCAACGGTGCGCACTGGACGACATGGAATTACAAAGATGTTGGCGTGATGGGTATGCTGACACTCAACCCTGCATCTCCGTACATGGAGCACATCAGCAATCTACTTCGTAAGAAGGTTGCTCTTGGCACCGATGATTGGATGAAGTGGCTACCGCCAACGCCGGTAAAGGACGCAACGGCTCAGCTTGCTGACCAGATCCGCCAAGTGGTTGGTGATCCGCAGTTGGATGCGCAACTCAATGTACGGTGCATGAGTCAGACCTTATTGTGCTTCTACACGGGAACCCTGATGCAGCCGCTCTACGCCAGCCTCTTCAAAGGCTTGTCCGAGAATGAACTGGATCACGTCCTATCTTCCTTTTCGGCAAAGCAGTGTGTGCCAAACCAAGGTCTGGTGGACGTCCTCAGTAAAAACATGGCCACGCCAGTCCAGGGGTCGAGTACTGGCAGCTGATTCCCAGCCGACGCAATGCCGAGTTCACGGGGCGGTCTCAACAGGTCGATGCAGCACTTGCCTGTCGCCCCGGTTCCACCTGGTCGTCGAAACTCTCGGCGACGCCTTAAGCTATGCAGTTTTTCGACGGTCGCGTCCCTTCACACAATGCTGTGTCTCACAAATTTGCGGAGTGCCTTTGGTGGCAGCAGAATCTTCTTACTGATGCTGTAGCGCTTCATCCTATAGCAACTCCAACTGCTTGTGAGACTCTTTCTTCGATGGCTTGGGGAAGCAGTCGTCTCGTTCTTCATAGCGTCAGGGGCAGCGAGCGGCGACTTTCATGCAGCGATACCATTAAAGCGATTCTGCCGGAAATGAAATGTTTGGCTCGAAGATAGTTGAGCTGATCCTGAGGACTGCAGTTGGCTGAAAGTCTCCATGGATCGTGTACGCTGGGCGGTGGCCAGTTCTGTACCAAGCCGGGCGTGGAGCTTGCTCAGACGGCACAGGCTGCGGGATTCGTTGAGTGGCTGAGAAGCGCGTATCAGGGGCTGCCGGAGACGGCGTTTTCGGATGCGCTGAAGGGTATGAAGCTGCTGAAGATCTTGCGGCTCCGTAATGGCGCGTAGAGCGCTGCGGCCAAAGCGGCTGGCTTAGCGGACCTGCAGGTGAGAGCGCAGGCGGATTTCGTCGGAGGCGCTGCCGATCAGGATGTCGAAGGCTCCCGGCTCGACGTGGAAGCCCTTGGTGCGGACATCGTAAAAGCTGAGCTGCGCGATGGGCAGCGAGAACTGGACGTGCGTTGTCTCGCCGGGCTGGATGTCGACGCGCTTGAAAGCTCGCAGGCTTCCAATGGGCTGGTAGGTGAAGCTTTGCTCCTGGTGAGTGTAGAGTTGCGCGACGTCTGCACCTTCCCTGTCTCCAACATTTTTAATGTCGAAGGATATCTGCACCGTGCGGGTGGGCGAACTCGACGCAGAGGACAGCTTGAGGCCGCTGTAGTCGAAGCGGGTGTAGCTAAGGCCGTGGCCGAAGGCGTAGAGCGGAACGCCCTTGAAGTACATGTAAGTGAAGCCCTTGGAGATGTCGTATTCGCGGGATGGGGGAACGCCGTCGAGGCTGGCGTAGACGGTGTAAGGAAGGTGGCCGCCGGGATCGTCCGCGCCGAACAGAGCTCGCGCGACGGCGACGCCTCCCATCTCGCCGGGGTACCAGGCGTCGAGGATGGCGGACAGGTGATCGTTGGCCCAGGTGACGGCGAGCGGGCCGGCGTTCATGAGGACAAGCACGGTCTTGGGGTTCGCAGCGTACACGGCTTCGAGGAGCTGCTCCTGCGCGCCGGGAAGATCGAGGTTGCGGCGGTCGTGGCCTTCGGCTTCGACTTTGAGGTTCGTGCCGAGGCAGAGGATGACGACGTCGGATTTGCGGGCGAGATCGGCCGCGCGCTTAATAGCTGAGGGGTCGGCGGCGGCGGTAAAGCCGGTTCCCTCTTCGAACTCCACGCGCGCGTTTTTGCCGAGGAATTGGCGGATGCCTTCGAGGGGGCTGATCTTGCGGAAGGGCTTGCCGTAGTAGTTGCCGATCTCGTAGCCTTCGCCAGCGGCTGGGCCGATGACGGCGATGGAATGGATGTCGTCCTGCTTCAGCGGGAGAAAATTATGGCGATTGCTCAGCAGCGTGATGGACTCCTCCGCGGCCTTGAGCGAGAGAGCGATGTGCTCAGGCGAGCGGACGACCGACATGGAGATGTGGCTATAGAGTTGGTCGGCGGGAGGGTCGAAAACGCCGAGGCGGAAGCCGACGCGAAGGACACGGCCGAGCGCGCGATCGACGTCCGCGGTAGTGAGCAGGCCGCGCTGCACGGCGAGGGGGATGTTGGTCTGGAACTCGGAGTCGTCGGAGTCGTTGCCGGCCTTGATGGCCATAGCCGTGGCGAGGACGGGATCTTCCGTGAAGCGCTGGCCGACCTCCTGGGAACCTTTGCGTGCGCCAGTGAGCAGGGCGACGGCGCCGAGGTCGTCGGTGACGAAGCCGTCAAAACCCCACTTGCCGCGGAGGACGTCGGTGAGGAGGAAATGGTTGACGGCGTCGGGAGTTCCGTTGACCGCGTTGTAGGAGGACATCAGCGACTGCGGGTGGGACTGCGTGACGACGATTTTCCACTGGGCGAGCCAGTACTCCATCAGGTTGCGGTCGTCTACGACGGCGTTGCCGTGCTGACGGCCGTTCTCCACGTTGTAGACGGCGTAGTGCTTGATGGTCGCGGCGAGCTTGAGGTGGTTGGGGTCGTCGCCCTGCAGGCCCTTGACGTAGGCCACGCCCATTTCGCCAGTGAGATAAGGATCTTCGCTGAAGATCTCCTGAATGCGACCCCAGCGGGGATCGCGGGCGAGGTTGATGACGGGCGAACGGTAAACAAGGCCGTGGCGTGTGCGCGGACCTTCAGCGCCGCTGTTGTAGAGCGCGCGGGCCTCGTCGGACATGGCGTCCGCGATGGAGTGAACGAGCGTGGGATCCCAGGTGGCACCCATGGCGATGGGCGCGGGGAAGAGGGTGGTCGGCTCCTTGGACCAGACGCCGTGCAGGGTCTGATTCCAGCCGCCCCACATGGGAATGTCGAGTCGTGGGATGCCGGTGTTGGTGTGGTTGAGCAGCTCGGCCTTTTCCTCAAGTGTGAGGCGGCTGAGGAGGTTCGCGACACGCTCCGTGATGGGTTTGGAGGGATCGAGATAGAGGGGCCGAGGTGCGGTT
>DATCDL010000503.1:0-16017 GCA_036510715.1 Acidobacteriaceae bacterium | reverse complement strand
CGGCGCATGGGCCGTTTGTGCATCGGGCGTGGTGGTGGCGGAGCGCGGCTAGTATCCATGAGAAGACGAAGAAGTTCGAGCCATTGGAAGACAGCGAGCATGGTGGAAGGAATGCTGGCTTCAGGATGAGTGCTCATGCTCCTTCGTCGAACTCGGCACCTTATAAGCTGCTGGGCAAGCCAGCGACTACGATTGATTTCGTGCTGCCGAATCGGAGGTACGAGACGATTCGGGCGGTGAATTCGAAGGGCAAAGAGCGATGGTTTGCTTCGCTGACTACGGTGACTCCAGTGACGGCGACGTCGTGCAGGATTGACGTGCTGGCGGCG
This sequence comes from Acidobacteriaceae bacterium, assembly GCA_036510715.1. Lineage (GTDB taxonomy): Bacteria > Acidobacteriota > Terriglobia > Terriglobales > Acidobacteriaceae > Granulicella. The sequence goes on along the minus strand of DATCDL010000503.1, from coordinate 15,688 downwards.
TGGGATATCGGATATCACGTGCCGTTTGTTACGGCGATGGTGAAGTACTTTGGGGCGAAGTTCGTGGCGCAGGACCAGCAGACCATGGTGGAGCAGGCGCGGGGGCTGCGGTCCAACCCCGGGCTGATGCTGATCGACGATGCGGACATGCCGGCGAAGTGGTACTTCGCGCTGAAGCAGCGTCGGCTGAGCGGGGTGGGGGAGCACCCGCTGGCGGGGCCGGTCGAGCTGCATTGGAGGAGCTGAAGAGCAGTGGCTAGTGATTCGTGATTCGGGGATAGGGGTGCCCCCTCCCCCCGGGTACTTTCTGACCGAAAGTATTCAGAAATTGTGGGTTAGGGCGGTACTTGTGGAAGTACTCCCCCCTCGCGACTCGGGCGTGCGAGGGGTTCAGGCGTTGGAGGTTTGGGGTGGGGTTGATCGGGCTCTTATGACCTACTTCTATTGTCGAGAGTTGGGTGGGGTGACTATGCCAGGATTGAAAAGATTTAGCGTCGACCGAGGATATTCCGGCGGGCGACTGACGAGTTGAGGGGCGTTTGTGAGGACTCATCTCTGCTAGTTCGCGAAACGGTGAGGGCGGGCCGCGTACAGTCATCGGGCTTTCAGCACCTGTGCCGCTTCAACTTGGCAAAGTGAAGCGATCGACGAGCCTCCTCACGCGCTCTTTCTGACGGCTGCGGGGAAAGCGCTTGGTTCTTGTGAGCTCGGCGATACCGTGGAGGCTCGCCCAAAACAGTTCCGTTAGAAGCTCCGACTTCGAGCCCCGCCCCGGGAACCTCTTCAGCGGCTATTTTGAGAGGTCCTCAATCTGCAACTGCGCCAACACATACGTTGACGTCGGGTTGATGTAGGTGTGGTCGTCGGCCTCGTGGGCCTGGACTTTTTTGAAAGCGTCGAGCGCAGTGGCCTTCGCCCCATACTGCTCGTAGATCAACCCGAGCGCATACCAGACTTCGGAATCTGGCTCTGCTTCGGACCCCGCATACATGGCGTCTTCCAGCACCTTCCGGGCCTCGGTCGTCTTGCCCTGGGCAGCGTAGATGCATGCCAGCGTATGCAGTTCGGCGAAACTCGCACTCTTCGAGAGCTGCGCGGACGTCTGGGCCGCTTTAGTGATGTCATCGCCAAGATCGTTATGGAACAGCCCGAGCCACGCATACGCGTTGTAATCCGCCGCCGTTGCTTTGCCCGAATCCAGAACCTTCTGCTCGGTTGCCTGTGCGGACTTCCAATCGTGTGCAAACTCATAGGCGAGCGCCTGCTGTGCCAGCAAATCCTTATCATCGGGCTTTTTGGCCAGCCGCTTGGACAGCATTGCCTGCCAGTCTATTGCATGATTCTCGCGCTGATAGCCACGCCCAACCAGATCGAGCGCAACGATCGAATCCGGCTCCTGATCCAGCAATCTCTCCGCCGCCGGCATGCCAACCGCCGGCTGTTCGGCGTACATCGCGGCGACCGCCAGAAGCAGATCCAGATCTGTCTGGCGCTGCCCGCTGGCCTTTTCCCGAGCCGCAGCAATCTCGCCCAGATACGGCTTCGCGTCCATGGAGCCCGCGATGAGAGCGATCGCAGCCAACCGCATCGCCTCGGGCGAATCCGCACCCGGCTTCGAGCTTCCGATCGTCCAGAATCGCGGCAGCAGCGAACCTCCAAACGGATCGTCGCCGCCCTGTTTATGGGTCAGATCCCTCCGCCAGTCCAGCATGGCCTTGGCCTCGGCCGTCTTACCATGATCAAGAGCCCACATCACCTCGACGCCCATGGGAGCGTTGTCGTCCGGCTTGTCCTTGTCCCCGGCGACGATGCGATATTCTCCATCTTCCTTCACCACATACGAGTGGTCCGGTTCCGACCCCGGCATCGTGGCAACGACACCGTACCCGTGCTCGTCATCACCTTTCGCGCTAAAGGTCATATTGCCCACAACCAAATCAAGGATCACGCTCTCCGTCATGCCTGACCTCTCTGCGAGGCGCCGCAAAAAGCCCATGCTCCTGATCCCTTTGTCGACATCCCGTTCAAGCGATGCCTCAGACGTATAGGCATGCTTGCTGGTCATACTGATCGCCTGCTCACGCGTGAGTGTGCCCGACATCAGCCCCAGCATCCCCACCTGAACAGGACGTGCGGGGTCATTCATCGGCAGCGGCGTCAGCGAAACCTTCTTCAATCCCTTGTATAACTCAATCTGCCGCGCCGCCCGGGCTGCATCGTCCGATCCTTCCATCCCGGCCGAGATCACGTCAGCGGCCGCCGCATACAGGCCCAGATTCGCCAGCAGTGTCCCGGCCCCCTGGAGGTTTTTGTTGCGATCGGCCTGCGCCACGTTTCCTCTTTCCGCCTCGGCGATCCCCGCCGCCGTGCCGTGCTGCGCCGTCACCGACGCAATCTCAATCTGCCGGTGTGGATTGGTCGAAGGCACGCTCGCGATCAGCTTGTCCAGCTCCGCAAACTGGTACGAGTACAGCAAGGCATACATCAGGTTCTCGCGATATTGCGCCGTCGCCTGCTCGTCTTTTGTCTTGTTGAGTTCGATCAAATCCTTGTAGCCCTGCACGGCGCCGGGCAGATCCGCATCCGCTGTGTATCGTTCGCCTCGCACATCAAACTCCCGGAGGATTGCGAGGTCTAAGCGCGGATCGTTGTCCTGCGGATCCAGCTCGATCGCACGTTGGTACGCCGCAATCGATGCGTGCAGGTCGTAGCCCTTACCGAATCGCTCCCCCAACGCATTGTGCTCGAGCGTCCATCCGTACTGCGAAAACGCGGCCGACAGGTTTGGATCGAGCTCTGTCGCACGCTTCGCCTCCGCCTGCGCCTCGCTCCCAATCCCGGCATCCAGCAGCGCCCGCGCCAGTTGCAAGTGATGCAGAGCGTCCTCAGGCATAGCCGCAATCAGTTTCCGGTCAATCTCCAGCGCCTGGCGGATGTGCCCCGCGGTCAGCTCTTTCGCCCCAGCCTGGTCGAAAAAGATCCCCACGTAGTCCCGCTTGTTCAACGCTAATACCGCTGTTCGGAGCGCCAGCGCCTGCTCCACCGTCATGGTCGAGATGCTGCTGTCGAAACGGAAGCGTACTTCGACCACTCCCGGCTCAGACGTGCTGTAGCTCTCGGTCAGGCTCGCGGGACCCAGTTGCGTGGTCTTATTCGCGGGCAGCGGACGAACGATAAAACCATCCGGAATCAGAATCCGGGTGCGCTGCTCGTAGATGTAGGGACGCACCGCGAAGGTCGCTGGACGTGCCTGACGCGCTAGTTCCAAGTCCCGCTTTACATCCGCGGAAAGATCCGGACCCTCGGCAGGAGGCGTCGTCGAAAACCACTTCGGCAGTCCGTTGATCGTCCCATTCGGGAAGATCACCACCACCGCATCGACCAGCGACGAGTTTCCCCGCTTCGCACCCTCCGCAGCAACCGTCAGATTGAACGGCTGCTGCATGTTCGTTCCATCTCCATGCTCATACTTCGTCAGCTTCTTCGCCAGGTACGCCGTCTTGACGTAGTTCTCCAGGTTCTCGTGAATCTTCGGCGTTTCAGGGCCGCTAAAGTCGCTGCGGTAGGCCGCGTCCACATTCCCCCGCGTCTCGGAGAGCTCCTCGACCTGCGACGGCCCCAGCTCGGCCAGCTTGAACGTCCGCGTCTCGACCAGCACCGAGTCTTCGGGCTTAGGTTCCGGAATCTGGGTGAGCGCGGTTGTTTCCGGCGAGATGACCAACGCGCGACGGCCCTCGTCGTCATAGGGCAGAAACCCGACCGCGAAGTACTCCGCCGTTGCATCAATCCAGATTGGCCTGGCTCCCGGAGCCTCGGCCGGGACATACACAATTGCGTGGTCGAACATATTGATCCCCGGTAGCGCCGCGTCGACATCGCGCCCCGGCCCAACCGAGAGCAAGGCGAGATTTGCCTTGATGCCCCCCGCTCGCAGCATCGCAACCAGGAGAGTTGCCTTGTCCTTGCAATCGCCGTAGTGCCGCGCAATCACCTCCGAAGGGCGCATGGGCGTTAGCCGGGCTGCGCCAAATTCCACCCCTGTATACCGAACCTCGTGGTGCAACTCTTTGACGATTGCGCTGATCTTCGCCATCCGTTCCGCAGGCAACGTCTTCGGCAGAATCGCCTCTGCCTCCGCCGTTACAGTCTGCGGATCAGACATCCCCGCGTACACCTTTGCGACGGCGGCCCACGAAGTTCCCGTTGCGAACTCCACCATGGGCCGTATCGGCTCGTTCGTTGCCAGGTCAATATCGTAGCTGTGCGCCGCCTCGATCCCTTGCTGCTCATACACGACGCGCCGCTGTCCGCCAGCGTCCTTCCGATCAACGACCAGCTTCGGTAGATCGTGAATCATCTCCTTGTAGGGCAGCGAAGACGGCATCTCCACAATCAGGCGCTTCCTGGCCACCGGCACATTATCGCGAAACGCAAACCCGTAAACCGACCCACCCGAAAAGTAGGGCGTCTTTTCCTCGACGGTCTCCTCCTCCTCCACAATCGATCCGATGGCCATCCCCGGCAGCGGTGCCCGTCGCACATGCGCAGACGAGTAGGTCTCACTGTCGTCGCCCTTCACCGGTGCATCCGTAATCGTCTTCTGATCCAGCTCGACGAAGGTCCCGTTGGGCTGCAGCACGCGCGCATGAATCTGCGCCGGCTGTTCATACCAGGGATCCCACTGCGCCGAAACCTCCGCCCAACCCGTCACCGCCGCTTCCGAGTCCACCCGGTACACTTCCCGATGCGTGTACGTCAGCTTCCCATCCGCAGAAATCTCGTACTTGCCCTCTTCATAAAGAACCTCTGCCCCAAACTCCTTACTTACGGGGACCAGAGCCGAAACGCCTCTGAGGTTCTCGACCCCAACCGTGAAAGGGGCTCCATCGAACCTCTCGGGGAGCGTCGGGATGCCCTGCGCCGGAGCTTGTGGGAGGAATGAAGCGGAAGAAAAGCCTAACAACAATGCCAAACCAAAGACTCGAGCCATAGGGAAACACCTTCTCTGCTACCGGGGAGTGTCCCACGAAATTACCACGCAACCGTACCGGACCACCATGCAAAAATGAATCTCCCTATTTTGGGAGCTGGGTCGTAACGATGACCGAAGATCATGAGCAGCGCGTGGAGAGAGTGGCACTTTGGACCAGAAAGAATCTGACACGCATACGCCCTTAGACACCGCTCGCCAGAGGATGAATGAAAGTTCCTCCAAAACCATGTGGCGGCAAGGTCATTCTCTTCAGCAGCCGGTTGAGACCGCCTGACTTTAGCGGCACTTCGGAGCTTCCGGATTTTCCGATGCCTGGGACAGCTTGAATGTTGAGCTTGTACGACGCTCGATGAGCGCATTGGAGATCTCGCACCGTGGCGGGGCTGGGAGAAGATGACTTCCTGGCCGTCTTCGTCGATGAGGGTGACGAGGACGGCGCCGGAGAGCATGACGTAGGCGGGACCGCTGGGGTCGCTGGCTTTGTAGATCCGCTGGTTGGCATAAAGTTCGCTCCGCAAGTCTATCTGACGGCGTTGAGTGTGCCGAGTTCGATGGAGTAACCAAAATTCAGCTAAATTCAGGTGATCTACGATTACGGCGATTGCAAGAAACAGGCCGGTTGCCATCCGAGGTGACTTGGATAATTCCGACTGCGCATCTAAGAGGGGATGGAACGCTTCGCTGACCATTGCCGGATCGTGGTCATCGCGCTGCGTGAAGTGTGATGATCATGACGGACCGGGGCGCAACGGTCACTGCGCATCTGACCTTGCATTCCATATGCGACGTCGGTCTAGAAACAGCGTTCCTTTCCCCGTGAAGAGAAAACTCAACTTCGCGAATCTGTCGGTTTGCCTGGGACTGAGGAGAAATTTGTATTGGCGCCAATCACCATGGATCCCGGACACTACTGCTTGCGCATAGGAAGCACCATCGGTGACATCCTGTTCAAGCACGACCTGGATATCGCCGCTGTAGGCGTCCTTCTCCGGTACCTTGGCCCAAACGTAACCTTTGTATGTCTTGCCTGCTCGCACGGACAGTCTTCCTTGTGAGAGACCTCGACGATTGTCCGTAATATCACCTGGATGAACGCTGATTCGCAGCGAGTGCTCTGCCGCCCCGGTGGCGCGGTTGATCTTTGGATACGCTTCCTCCTCAGTCGGCATGAATCGAATCGCCCCGACGTTGTCGTTGCGCTCACCGGGCTCCAGCTGCCACCCTGCGGGAAGGCCAAGATAGTTGGGTGCCTCCTCGAACGAGCGGTCCTGCAGCATTTCTGCGGTCAAGCCCCTCTTCACATCCTCCGCCATCATTTCGACAAACGAGGCATACATTCTCGGGCTAATGTGATTCTCGACACGCGAGGCGTCGACCGTAATAGTCGCCGTGCTTGCAGGGCCCTACCCCGCAGCCAACGAAGCCATGAGGCAAGGGAGAACAATTCTATTCAGCTTCACGGGGTGCCTCGTGCCGAGAGCAGCGGTCAACATGGCGAAGTGTTTCAGCTACATGCGTCTGCCAGTAAAGCCACTCATGCCCTCCCGGGAATTCTGCATACTCATGAGCGATATCCCGCTCGCAGAGCTCCGCATGAAGTTCACGATTGCTTTCCAGCAGCGCATCATTCAATCCACAATCAAACCGGATCGGCGGGAGTTTGTTTCGGTGCTTGTTGATCCAGTACGAGGCACTTAACTCTTCATGGGGCGCGGTCCGAAGGTAGCTCTCGATAGGCTCCTTCGTAAAAGCCGCGATGCCCTCAATACGCACGAAAGCGGAGTGCGCTGAGATGGCGCAAAACTGTTCTGGATACTTGCTGCCGAGTCGAAGGGCTGCGTATCCCCCCATCGAAAGTCCGGCAATTCCAATGTTGGCCGACAGCAACAAGTTTGGCGCTGCGATTTGCGCGATCGCGGGTACCTCCTCAAGGATCCACCGCTCGACATCCTCGCCGCCGGGCCATGTCAGATATCCAGACCCGTCCCCTACCAGGCCGTCGTTGGGCATGGCAATCACCATCGGATTGATCTCATGATTCTCCATCAGGCGTTGCGCCGTGTGATGAACCCCTCCTTTCATCGACCAGGCCCAATGGCTGCCGTAAACCCCATGCAGCAGGATGAGCAGAGTGCCGACGCGCTCTGCTTTGGGCACCCAGAGGCTAACGTCACTTCGCTTGCGAAGATGCTTGCTGTTGACAGTAACCAGGCGCAGGCCATCACGTTCATAGGCAGGGTCCGAGAGTTCGAGAGTTTCGAAGGGTTCAGTCAAAGAGGAGTACCCCTTTTGCGTTGACGCCCTGATGCATGTCTTCGAACGCCCGCTCAAGTTGTTCGAGTGGATAACGGCGCGTTACTAGCGCATCCAGCGGGAGCTCGTGCTTGAGATACAAGTTAATCAGAAGAGGGAAGTCGCGTTGCGGCCGGCAGGAGCCGTACAAGGGATTGATGTAGATCTTGTCCCACTCAAACAATTCCATATCCACCGGAATGACCTGTTCAATCCCGCTGACGCCGACGGCGGTGCCACCACTGCGAATCATACGCAAGGGCGCCGGCCCAAGCTCGGGAACAGCGGTACATTCAAAGGCATAGTCGGCACCTCGCCCGGAGGTGAGCAGCTTCACCTTCTTCGCCGCTTCTACGAGCCCTCGGTCTGCGCGGTCGGCAAGCAGCGTCTCGGTCGCTCCGAACTGGGCTGCCATCGTGAGTCTCGCGGGATTGACGTCGACTGCGATCACGCGTGTCGCCTTCCGGTGGAGTGCACCGAGAATCGTACTGAAGCCGACCCCTCCACAGCCGAGCACGACCACCGTACTGTCTTCGGTGACCTTTGCCGCGTTCACCGCTGATCCGAAACCGGTCATGACGGCGCAACCCATGATGGCTGCAACATCGAACGGCACGGCATCCGGCAGTGGTAGCAAAGCCGCTTGCGGAACGATAGCGTAGGTGGCCATCGTGCCGAGCGAAAACGACGCATTCAGCGGCCCCTCTTCCGCGTGGAAACGCGCGTCGGGAACGGTCCCACGCTGCTCACAGATATTTTCTTTTCCTCGCTCACACTGAAAGCAGTGGCCGCAGGGAATCGCCCAATTCAGCATGACTCGATCACCAGGTTTCCAGTTGGTCACGCCCGGTCCTGTCTTGGCGACGTGACCGGCGCCCTCGTGTCCCAGGATGACGCGCCGGCCCCACCGGAGTGAATCCCAGTCGGTGTGGCAGACGCCGCTGGCACGCATACGTATGAGAACTTCCCCGGCCTGCGAGTCATCGAGCTTCAGCGACTCCATCCGGAAGCTGCCGTCACCCTGCCCTACCGCGGCACGTACCTCTGTCATTGGATTGAGATTCCTTCCATCGAGTCAAAGCAAATGCTATCGCTTCCAACACTGGCCGTTACGATCATTTGGGTTTCGACGGACTCATTGAGTAGACCACCGGATTCAGTGCAGACGACAGCACGTCGCCCGGCTTGAGACCCGGCATCCAGCGATCCATATCCATCACATGATTCTTATTCTTCGGCTCGATCACACGGATGTTCTCATCCATATAGATCATGGTGATCACCTCCCTCGGACGGTCGGTGGAATTGGCGCCGGCACGGTGGAAGGTCCATCCAGCATGAAAGCTGACATCCCCCAGATCGTAAGGACCTTCTTCCAGCCTGAAGCTGTTCAGTGCCTCTTTTAATGTGGTTTCGCTTTCATCGCTAATCTCCAGATCTCTTCCAATCTGAAAGCGATGACTTGTTTCACAGAAGGCGAGTGGCCCCATTTCGCGCGGTGTCGCTTGCAGGGGAATCCATGCCGTAATGGTCTTGTTGCTGTCGACGGGCCAGTAGTACTGGTCCGCGTGCCACGGAGTGATGCCATCGCCAGGCTCCTTGTAGAGGGCTTGGTCGTGATAAATCCGGACACCGGAGGCCTCGATCAGTTCCGCCGCGATACGAGCCAACCTCTTTCCGAACACAAACTCCTTTACCTCGGATGATTCGGCCCAGAGGTTCATGATCTGCAGAAACGCCTTGCCATAGGTCGTTCGTTCCGCCAGGGGAAGGGTATCGGCCGACAGCTCAGCCACCCGTGCGTTGATAAGCTTCCGATAATGCTCGAGCACCTCGGCGTCCAGAACCTGCCGAAGCTTGATGTATCCATTCTCGCGATAGAAGCCGACCTGTTCGGCAGTCAAAGGGAAAGCAGCATCAAGAGCCTTCTGGATTTCAGCAGGATCAGATACGGATACGTTCATGACGACCCTCCATAATGAAACGTTTCAGCAGATCATTCTACCTTTCTTGCCTTCATTCGAAACATTTCCCTTGCAGTCGGACGGCGGACCATACGTTTGAGAAACTTCGAATTTCGAGCGCGCGTCTTCGGCGCGGAGGATGCGTTGGCGCCGGCGGCAGAGCGCGGTCAGGGATGGCGGCACAGCAGGGAATTGGGTGGCGGAGTTTGCAGCCAGCGGGAGAGTGGCGATGAGTGGAGAGGGTGAGGGCTTGGGACATTCTTGAGCTCTCGCGGTGCTGGAGCGATACGCTAGGAAGGACCTGATCCGAATTAGCGAGGCTGGTGGCGGTGCAGGATTTTGTTGATTTCGCCGCCGATGAGAAGGGCCATTCCGGCCAAATACATCCAGAGCATCAAGACGATCATGGAGGCGAGGTTGCCGTAGATGGCGTTGTAGTTGGCGAACTTTGAGACATAGATTCGAAAGCCAATGGAGACGAGGGCGATCAGAAGGGCGGCAGAGACATTGCCGGGCGAGATGAAACGGAACTTCGCGTTTCCCTCGGGCCCAAACCAGTACGCGACGGCAAGGGCGAGGAGCAACGCGGCGGCGAGGATGATCCAGCGGAGAGTGGCGAAGAAGAAGAGCAGCGGCCGGCTCCAGCCGATGAGGTACGCCATCCAGGACTGGATCGCTCCTCCGAAGATGACGAGGGAGAGAGAGCCGATGGTCAGCACGGCAAAGAACAGCATGAGAAGGATCGCGATGCCGCGGGCTTTCCAGAAGGGTCTGCGGTCTGTGGCGTCCCAGATGACGTTGAGCTGCTCGATGATGGCGTAGACGCCGGTGGAACCTGACCAGAGCGCAAAGATGAGGCCGAAGGTGAGTAGGCCTCCCATGCTGCCCGAGGCTACATACTGGACGGTCGCTTCGAAGATGTCGGCGGACTGCGTGGGCAGAACCTGGTGGAGGAGATCGAGAATCGCCTGCTGCAGGTGGGGGATGGCGAGGTAAGGAAGGAGCGAGAGGACAAAGATCGCCGCCGGGAAGATTGCGAGCAGAAAATAGAAGGCAAGAACGGCCGCACCATCGAGTACATTGTCGTCGTCAATTTCGCGCCACAAGCTTTTCGCGAAATCGAACCAACGCCTCTGGGATGGAGTGCTCACTGCGGCAAACTTCCTTTCGATTGGTTGAGCAGCTTCTCTGCCTGGTGGGTTGGATGCGGTGAGGCGATGCAGCCATCGTACGGGCAGGGTGAGGTGCTCGGAAAGAGTCGCTGGCGGGCAGGCTGCTGATTGTTGGTGTGGTTCGGCGTGTTGACGGGAGAGGCGTTCTACACTATTAAGGATGCCTGTCGGGGCCAAGTCGAAGACGCGGATGCAGACGATCCTGAAGGGGTCGCTGGTGCTTACTGCGCTGTATATTGCGGCTACGTTTTTCTTTGGGCTAAGGGCGCATTCGCTGGCGTTGATCTCCGAAGCCGGGCACAATGTTTCGGATTTTCTGGCCTTGGGGTTGAGCTTTGCGGCGGTGTGGCTGCAGATGCGACCGGCGACCGATCAGCGGACGTTTGGGTATCAGCGGGCCGGGGTGCTGGCGGGGTTTGTGAATGCGCTGGGCCTGATCTTGCTGGCGGTGTGGATTGCGGTGGAGGCGGTGGAGAGGTTTTTTCATCCGGTGGTGGTGGGGCCGCACTTGATGATGTATGTCGCGGCGGCTGGCGTGGTGATGAATGGGTTGATTGCCGGGCTGCTTTGGAAGTTTTCAGGGGACGTGAATATTCGCAGCGTGTTTCTGCATATGCTGGGCGATACGGTGTCGACGGCGGCGGTGATTGTGGGTGGGTTTGCGATCTCGGTGACGGGGTTGCAGTGGATTGATCCGCTGCTGTCGCTGATTATTGCGGCGATGATCCTGGCTAGCTCGTGGAGTATTGTGCGGGAGACGCTGCATATTCTGCTGGAAGGAACTCCGCGGAGTGTGGACATGGCGGAGATTCGGGCGGCGATGCAGTCGGTGGAGGGTGTGGTGAATGTGCACGATCTGCATGTGTGGAGTTTGACGTCGCAGAGCCATGCGCTGGCGTGCCATGTGCAGGTGGTGGAGATGCAGATGGCGGAGTGCGAGGGGGTGCTGGAGCGGATCAATCATCAGCTGAAGGATCATTTTGGGATTCAGCATGCGACGATCCAGGTGGAGGTGACGGATTGTCCGACGGTGGATGGATGCTGCTCGCCGCCCGAGGTGGCGGAGGTGGATGGGCACTCGCATCATCATCACGGGCCGGGAGAGGTGCACGCGCATTGAAGCAGGGGATAGAGTGCAGAGGATAGAGGGTAGAGGATAGAGGGTAGAGAGAGCGCAAAGAGAAAGGCCGCCTGATGGCGGCCTTTGCTGTTTGTGGAGCGGAGGGTTAGGCGAGGGTGGCGTCGAGGGTGATGGCTGCGGCGGCGAGGACCTTGGAGATGGGGCAGTTCGCTTTGGCGCCTGCGGCGATCTCGTCGAACTGGGCTTTGTCGATGCCGGGGACTACGGATTTGTTGGTGAGATGGATTTTGGTGATGGTGGGGCCGGTGGGGAGCATTTCGAGGGTGACGGTGGCGGTGGTGTCGACCGAGGTGGCGGTGTGGCCGGCCTTGGCTAGCTCGTTGGCGAAGGCCATGGAGAAGCAGCCTGCGTGGGCGGCGGCGATGAGCTCTTCGGGGTTGGTGCCGGTGCCCTCTTCGAAGCGGGATTTGAAGCTGTACTGGGTGTCTTTGAGGGTGTTGCTTTGGGTCGAGATGGTGCCCTTGCCGGCTTTGAGGTCGCCGTTCCAGAGGGCGGATGCTTTGCGGTCCATGTGATTCTCCTTGAGGTGCGATTGTCGCTGATGAATTGGATGCCGTGGGAAGATGCGTGGCATGTAAATTTTACGCGCTTGGGAGAGGCCGGGGGGGTAAACCACTGCAATGGAGCAGGCGGCCACGCGGGCTGAAGGCAGCTGCTACTCCATGTGGCTGGCGGCGGGTGAAGCAGATTCCCTTCGGGAATGACAGAAAGAAAGGCAAAAGCAAACGCGGTAACGTGATGGCGCGTTAGGAGGCGCGGAGGTAGATGAAGCGGAAGAGGAAGAGGACGGCTAGCAGGTAGAGCATCCAGTGCTGGCGGCGGGCTCGGCCGGTGGCGATTTCGAGGATGGCGAAACTGATGAGCCCGAAGCTGAGGCCGGTCGCGATGGAGTAGGTGAGCGGGATAGTGATGAGGGTGAGGAAGGCGGGGATGGCGATGCGGGGTTCGTTCCAGTCGATGGAGGAGGCGCCGCCGAGCATGAGGGCTCCGACGAGGATGAGAGCGGGGGCGGTGGCGAAGTCGGGGATGGCACCGACGAGGGGAGCGACGAAGATGGCGGCGAGGAAGAGGATGCCGGTGGTGATGGCGGTGACTCCGGTGCGGCCTCCGGCGGCTACGCCTGCAGAGCTTTCGATGTAGCTGGTGACGGTGCTGGTGCCGGCGAGGGCTCCGACGACGGTGGAGGTGGCGTCGGCGAAGAAGATGCGGTCGAGGCGGGGGATGGTGTGGTCTGCCGCTATCAAACCAGCCCGGTCGGTTACGGCGACTAGCGTGCCGATGTTGTCGAAGAGGTCGACGAAGAGGAAGACGAAGATGATCTCGAAGGCGTTGAGGTGGAGGGCTCCTCGGATGTCGAGGTGGAAGGCTGTGGCGCGGATGGCTAAGGGATTAAATGTCGACGGTTGGTATTTGACTTGATGGAGGAGGATGCCGAGGAGGAGGGTGCCGAGGACTCCGATGAGCATGGAGGCTTTGACCTTGTAGGCCTGGAGGATGGCGATGAGCAGGATGCCGAAGATGGCGAGTTGCGGGGCGTGCTGGTGGAGGTCGCCGAGGGTGACGGTGGTGGCGTCGCTGCGGATGATGATGCCGGAGTTGACGAAGCCGATGAAGGCGATGAAGAGGCCGATGCCTCCAGCTACCGCCGCGTGGAGTTCGTGGGGAATGGCTCCGACTAAGCGCTGGCGGATGCCTCCGATGGTGAGCAGGAGGAAGATGATGCCGGAGATGAAGACGGCGCCGAGAGCGGTCTGCCAGGGGACGTGCATGCCCTTGACGACGGTGTAGGTGAAGTAGGCGTTGAGGCCCATTCCTGGCGCTAAGGCAAGAGGATAGTTGGTGAGGGCTCCCATCATGATGGAGCCGAAGGCGGCGCAGAGGCAGGTGCTGGTGGTGACGGCGGCGAGGGGCATGCCGGTTTCGTGGAGGATGGCTGGGTTCACGAAGATGATGTAGGCCATCGTGATGAAGGTGGTGAAGCCGGCGAGGAGCTCGATGCGCCAGGTGGTCTGGTGTTCGGTAAATTTGAAGTAGGCTTCGAGGCTGGCTTTCATGCGCTGCAGAAGGCCCTTCGTGGTGCGAGGATTTTGGGTGGTGAGGACAGAATACCTGAGGCTGCAACACCACATCTCAAAATCGAAATGTGGTGTGCCCGGGGTAAAGGATCAGTGGTCAAAGAGGCGCTCGTCGAGCGCCGACTGAGCGAAGCTGATGAGGCGTTCGGTGCGGGCGAGCTGGCCCTGGGTGTCGGAGATGGCGGTGATGAGTTCGGCGGTGTCCGGGGGTGAGAGCGTGCCGTCGGGGGAGCGCGTGGCGATGGCTTTGGCGGTCTCGAGGGAAGTCTCCCACTTCTCGGCGGAGTCCATGACAACCTCGCCGACGCTGAAGGTGTAGTCGTAGTAGGCCATCTCGGGGTGAGGCATCAGGTTCAGAGCGCCGGATTGTTTGTTGACGTTCCAGGCTGCGGAGCGCGTGCGGCGGAAGCTCCAGTCGAAGTGGAGTTTGCCGGCGAGGGGTTGGTTGGTGGCGCGGTGGGCGAGGAGGAGTGCCATGTCGGCATTCAACTCAGCTTGCACTTGATGGATGCAGACCAACTGCGCGGCAGCGCCGCGGCGATTGGCGTTCATCTCGTCGCGGAGCTCTTCACGGGCTTTCTGAAGCTCGCGGCGATGGTGGAAGAGCTCGACGGTCTGCTCGAGACCAACGGCGATAATGAGGCCGACGACGATGGTGGCGATGTGGATGAAGAAGTCGCGCCAGGTGTGGACGGTTTCGTGGGGTGCGTGGACGTCGATCATGCGTGGGTCCTTTGCGGCGGTCGCAGGGTGTGGCGCAGAGATGCGGTGACGGGGCCCGGATGTCGAGGTGACGGTGTGAGGATGAGTGTATCGCGGGCGGGTGAGGAGTTGGGGCATGGCTTAGGATGAAGCCATGAATGTTGAGGACGTGAAGAAAGTTCTGGGATTGGTGAAGCATCCGCGCGAGGGTGGATGGTATGTGCGGACTTGGGAGTCGGAGGAGTTGGTGGCGGCTTCGTGCTTTGACGAAGGCAGATACGACGGGGCTCGGCGGACGTCGACGGCGATTTATTATTTGCTGGAGCCCGGGACGTTCAGCGAGATGCACGTGCTGGGGAGTGACGAGATCTTTCATCACTACATGGGTGGGGCCGTGGAGATGCTGCAGTTGCTTGCGGATGGGAGTTCGCAGCGGGTGGTGATTGGTTGCGATCTGGAAGCTGGGGAGAGGCCGCAGCATGTGGTGCGGCGAGGGGTTTGGCAGGGGTCTCGGCTGTTGAGGTCGGAGGGGTGGGCGCTGCTGGGGTGTACGGTGAGTCCGGGGTTTGAGTTTGTGGATTATAGGGATGCTGGCGCGGAGGAGTTGATTGCGAAGTGGCCGGGTGAGGCGGAGATGATTCGGGGGCTGACGAACCGGTAGTTGGTTAGGAGTTGGCGCTCGCTGCGCGAGCGAGAAGCAGGTTCCTCGCTGCGCTCGGAATGACAGCCAGAAAGGCAACAGCAAGAACAAATGCAAATGCAGGGTCTCTCCACTCCGCTGCGCTTCGGTCGAGATGACAGCTAGAAAGGCAGAGGCAGAGGCAAGGCCGAGGTTAGTCGACGCCGATGTCTTCGTTCCAGAGGGTGGGGTTGGCGGCGATGTAGTCGCGCATCATGTGGATGCAATCGGGGTTGGCGAGGTCGATGATGTTGACGCCTAGCTCGCGGAGCCAGTGCTCGCCGCCGGAGAAGTTCTGGCTTTCGCCGATGACGACGGTTTGGAAGCCGAACTGGCGGATGAGTCCGCTGCAATACCAGCAGGGGGCAAGCGTGGTGACCATGATGAGGTCGCGGTAGGAGCGCTGGCGGCCGGCGTTGCGGAAGGCATCGGTTTCGCCGTGGAGGCTGGGATCGGATTGCTGGATACGGCGATTGTGGCCTCGGCTGACGAGCGTGCCGGTTGGGGTGCCGTCGGGGCGGAAGATCGCGGCGCCGATGGGGAGGCCGCCTTCGGCGAGGCCGAGGCGGGCTTCTTCGAGGGCGACGGCGAGCATGGCGGCGTAGTCGGGTGGGTGCATGGCGTGATCAGGATACAGGGGTCCTGCGCGGACGGCGGGAGTCAAAAGATC
>DATCDL010000502.1:0-11786 GCA_036510715.1 Acidobacteriaceae bacterium | reverse complement strand
CCAAAGTGTGGGACAAGAACCTGCGCGATCAGGGCTTCGTTGAAGCCTTCGAGCAGCAGCGGGACCCACGCGCCTAACCTTTCCCGCCCGGCGCGGGTAGGAAAGCGCATCTGCTTCACAACCCCCAACGCAGTGCAACCGCCCAAGGAGAGCAGCCATGCAAGATAGCAGCGCATTCCAATTCCTCGCCATCGACACCATCCACGAGTCCACCACCAACCCCCGCCGCACGTTCGATGAAGCCAAGCTCAGGGAACTCGCCGAGAGCATCAAGCACAATGGCCTCATTCAACCCATCACCGTCCGACCCAACAACGAAGGCTTCGAGATCGTTGCGGGAGCAAGACGCTTCCGTGCAGCGCAGATTGCGGAGCTTTTCTCCATTCCCGCCCGTATCGTCGAGATCGACGACGCACAGGCTCTCGAATGGCAGCTAGTCGAGAATAGTCAGAGGGTAGACGTTCACCCTTACGAGGAGGCGCAGGGCTTTCAACACTTGCTCGACATCCCCGGCTACGACGTTGCCGCCTTGGTCGAGAAGTCCGGCAAGAGCGCAAGCCACATCTACGCCCGTCTGTCCCTCTTGCAACTCATCCCCACTGTGGCGGAAGCGTTCACCAAAGAACGGATTACCGCCAGCCATGCCAACCTCATCGCCCGTCTTCCCCAGGACGTACAGGCAAACGCCTACGAGCAGTGCTGGCGCAAGGACTGGCAAGACAAAGAGCCGCACCTGCTACCCGCCAAGCACCTTGCCGCGTGGATACAGGCCAACCTCTATCTGTCTCTCGCGGATGCACCATTCGACCGCGAAGACCCAACCCTCAATCCCACAGCCGGAGCTTGCGTCACCTGCCCCCGCCGCAGCGGACACAACACGTCTCTCTTTTGCGATGTGCAAGGCGACCAGTGCCTCGATTCAAGCTGCTACCACAGCAAGGTTGAGGCGTTCCTTGACCGGGAGGTTGCGGCCCACCCCGGACTCGTGCAGATCGAGAACGGCTGGCGCAATCCCAAGGAACAGCGACCGGGAGCCGTCCAGCGCGGCCACGTTCGCGAGATCGAAACCGTGATCGACAACCCCGACGCCGAACCCGCTATGCCATGCGCCGCAGCTAAGACAGCCATTATCGTCTACGGCAAGCAGCTTGGCCGCAAGCTAACCGTTTGCACGGACAAGGACTGCCCGGTGCATGACCCGCAAGCCGCCGCCGAAGCAGCCGCCAATCCCACTCCCACCATCGCACCCGCACCAGAGGCCGAAACGGAGGAGGAGGCCGCAGAGCGTCAGCGCGAGTTCGAGCAACGCAGGGAGGAGCATGAGGAAGAGCGGCAGCGCAGGGAGCAGGAGCGCAAGCAGCAGTTCGAGCAGGAGCAAGCGGAGATCGAGGCCGAGCGCAACCGCAGAGCCGAGATAGTGCAAGCCCGCGAAGTCACCTTCGACCGCATCCTTGAGAACGTCCCGGCGATGTTTACCGCCGTGCAGTTGAGGGTATTCCTCCGCGCCCTCGTCAACCTTGACCCCTACACCCTTACCGACGATGTAGCCGAGCACTTCGCCGGCGACAACGAGAACAACCAGCAGACCGCCGAGGAAATCCTGCTTTCCGCCATCGACGGCCTCGCCGATGACAGGCTGACCGGCTTCGCCGTTCGGTTAGCACTCAGTGGATACATCGACATCCCACGCGAAGGCGAGTTCGACTTCCTCACCGAAGCCGAGGCCGTCTTCGCACCGCCCCAACCCAAGAAGGAGAAAAAGCCAAGGAAGGCACCCACTTCCATCAAACCAGCAGCGAAGAAGACCGCTACAAAGAAGAAGGTCGCGGCCTAAATGAGAAGCACGTTTCAACCATCGGGGCCGCGCGCGCGCGGCCCCGTTTCCATTTCTGCCCGCGAATTCCGGGCGGCGGGGCCGTTCCTTCCCCTGCACCCCTCCCTCATTGAAAGTTCGAATCGAAATAACGAGGACAACCGTGTTTCCCAGGAGTAATGATCCAAATTCGGCTCCGACCAAGCTCAATGAGCGCATTGGTCGGTTCTCAGCACTTGAGAACGAGCGAGGCTGATCGTTTCCGATAAGCCGACTCCTCGGGATCGATCAAATTTCGACCTCGACACGGCAGAGGTATTGCTCGCCGGATCGTCTTGAATCTGGGTGTCAATGGCGTGCTCAAATACTCTTAGCGGCACTATAAGAGGTGGATTGTCTCAACATCGCCGAGACAATTTCGCCTATTGCAGATCCTTGCCGGATACAGGATCGCGCTTGCGAATCATCCGCACGTCCTTGCTGCCGGATCTAACCCTTGAAGCGGAAACAACAGTGTGAAACTTGCCAAAGTTCTCACGGTTAGCTAATAGACGCCATCTCTTTCAATTCTTGCCCTAGTTCGAGCTGGAATAACGCCGTCATTGTTCAATTCGCCCAAGTTGATGTTTTTACGGTGTTTAGCACTATCATGGGTTAGCAGAGCTTCAATGGAGTACGTGCGCCCGTGCCAAACGAGCTGTTCTCAAAATGGTTGGAACCCGGTTCGTCGTCTGGCACGACAATCGACTACTTCGTCGAGAAGAAAGGCAGCGAGAAAGTAGGCCTCGGCCTGCTGAAACCCTTGGTCGCGGACCACTTCGTAGGCGAATCGATCATCATGCAGCTGGGCGGCTATCAGAAATCCGCCGCAGTGCTCAAGAACAGCCTTCCCACCAACAAGCGAACCCGATCGGGTGACATGGGTGAGTTGCTGGCCACCGAATACGTCAATTCCCAGACGGAGTACACGGTTCCCATCAAGAAGCTTCGTTGGAAGAGCGACCGGCAGATGCCGATGCACGGGAACGATGTTCTCGGCATCAACTACACCGCCAACCCGCGCAGAATTCTGAAGTGCGAGTGCAAGAGCCGAACCCACTTTGCCGACAATGCCGTCACCGAAGCCAGCGAGGGCCTCGATAAGGACAATGGACGACCGAATCCCTCGACGGTAGCGTTCATTACCAAACGCCTATTCGAGGACAAAAAAGATGACGAGGCCAAGATCTGGAGCGAGCTTCAGACGAAGAAATCCCTGCCTGCCAAGAATGTGACGCAGATGGTGTTCGCGTTGGGCGGCAACGATCCAACCCCTGCGCTCGCGAAATGCCCTAAGGCGAAGGCCAGAGGAATCCAACGTCAACACGCCGCCATCCGGCTCTTGGCATATCCGGATTTCATGAAGGCGGTCTACGAAGTCGATGGCAAATAATCCCGCAGCAATCGTCGAACGATTGAACGAGCTGGTCGCACCGGCGGCTCGGGGACGCCTTCTCGCGCGTGGACTGGCACGCGGCCTGCCGTGGCGTGACGGTGTTCTGCCACTCGGAGCACCGAATTTCGCACCGACGCTCACCCACGATCTGCTGGACTTTGGCTATGGTGTCCTTGCGCTCGCGCTGGAGTTGCGAGACGCAAACCGGACCCGCGGGGCCGGCACGGCATTCCCGACATCGGACGCTTTCCGCGTTGCGGCTGAAGCGATTGAGTCCGCTGTGCGGAGGGAGCAACAACTCGATCGCGACCGGGGACGCCATCTGGTGGTGAGTGCCACGGCATTCCACCTGGCCGGATATGCGGCCCGCTCGTACTCCATGCTGCCCATCCCGGCATTGGACTCCAACCTCTCCACGCAGGAGCGTTGCCTCGCTCTAATTCTGCGGAAGGATATGGCCGTCCTGCGCGAGCAGGTGACCGATTGGTTCTCCGATGGTGCGACCCGAAGCGATGAGGTCATTGCGGCGCGGCTATCGGACGCAGAAGACGCGTTCGATGCCGATGATGCGATGGTCTTAGCCGCGACCAACGCTTACTTGACAGCGGTTGGGAGAGCAGACTCGGGATTGCTTTACGGCAACAACGATCTCTTTCAGGGCGCGCTTGGACTCCTGCGAGAACTGATTACTGCAGCCGCAGGCACGGGCCAACTTGCGACTTGGTGGGCGGCTACGCTGACCATTCATTTGCTCGAAGACTTATGGGACTCTAGCCTGCATCAGCGATTGCCGCAGGTAGGCCCTTTGGCAGGACAAGAAAGTTGGAAAGACCTTCGTTCTGGCTTCATCGCACAGATGGGCGTCCGGCGTCCACCACAGACGGAGGTATGGCCGTCCCAACTAGATGCCGCAAGACGCGCCATCGATCTCAAGGACGATTTGGTCATTGCGCTCCCTACGAGCGCCGGCAAGACGCGCATCGCGGAGCTGTGTATTCTGTGCACGCTGGCTAGCCAGAAGCGTGTTGTGTATGTGACGCCGCTCCGCGCCCTTTCTGCCCAGGTCGAACGAATACTGGCACGAACGTTTATACCCCTCGGATTCAGCGTCACTTCGTTGTACGGTGCGGCGGGAGCCACCGTTGCCGACACCCAAAGTCTGGCGAGTGCTGACATCGTGGTCGCGACTCCAGAGAAGCTTGACTTTGCGATGCGTCAAGGCCCGGAAGTTCTCGATGATATAGGTCTGATCGTCTTTGATGAGGGACACATGATCGGCCTAGGCAGCCGCGAGCTTCGCTATGAAGCTCTAGTGCAAAAGCTGCTTCGCCGAAGCGATGCCCATCTGAGACGCATTGTCTGCCTCTCCGCGATGTTCAACGCGGAAGACCCCTACTTTGAGGACTTCACCAATTGGCTGCGTAGTGATGATCCGGGACAACCAGTACAAGTGTCGTGGCGTCCGACTCGTCGGCGAATAGCCTCTCTTGACTGGTCGGCCTCATCGGAGTCGGCACAACTGAACTTCCAGGACGAAGAAGAAGCCTACGTCCCCAATTTCGTCAAAGGGCGCGCGGCGAAGGGGCGCCGTAAGAAACAATTCCCCAGCGATGATGGCGAGTTTCATGTCGCCACCGTCGATGCGTTTGCGGGTGACGGTCATTCCGTCCTCGTATATTGCCCGGTACGGTCACAGACAGAGAGCTTGGCCAAGTCCTTTTTGAAGGCAGCGAAGCAGGAGTATCTGGAGTACGTCCGTCCACTGGCTCCAGCCGACTTCGAATTTGCGGCGGCCCTCGGCCGCGAGTGGCTCGGTTCCTCCCATCCTGTATACAGTGCGCTTGAAGCAGGTATAGGCATTCATCACGGAGCGTTACCCAGACCATTTCTGAGCGCCATCGAACTCCTGCTCCATCAACGGAAGCTCAGCGTGGTGATTGCCTCACCCACATTGGCTCAGGGGCTGGACCTCTCCTGCAGCGTTCTGATCTTTCGGTCGCTTCGACGCTACGAGCAGGGTCAGTGGAAGTGTATTTCTGCTGCTGAGTTTTCCAACGTTTTGGGCCGGGTCGGACGAGCGTTCGTGGATCTCGACGGGATCGCAGTCCTGCCGACCTTCGATGCGGCCAAGAGAGCACGCGAGCTAAAAGATTTCTCCGACCTGATCGAGGCATCGGCCGGACAGCAACTCGTCAGCGGTCTGGCGCGCCTTGTTCTGAGTCTGCTTCTTCGTGTGTCGTCCCTGCTCGGTGTTCCTCCCAGAAACTTCTCGGAGTATGTCCTAAACAACCCAAACCTGTGGGACGATCCCCGGCTGAAGGAGGAGCAGGACGAGAATGATGAGGATGAGGTGGATGCGACCACGCAACGGTTATCCGCAGACCTCGCAGACCTGGATGTCGCCATCCTATCGACCATCGATCAGCTTGGCGCAGACGTCGCACAGGTTGCAACGCTTCTCGATGAAACTTTGAAAGGTTCCCTGTGGAGGAGGACGCTTAACCGATCCGACGCACTCACCCAAACCATCGAACGCGACGTTCTGATTTCGCGCGCCACCTGGTTGTGGAATCGGACATCGCCGCAACAACGCGCTGCGTTCTATGCCTCCGGCCTCGGAACAGAACCGGGCTCGTTTCTCAACAAGCATCAGGAGGAGCTGATCGACAGTCTCGCTGAACTTCATGCGGGCTTCCTGGTTGGAGATGCGACGGCTTCGGGCTTCGCGGCGGTTCGCTTTGCGACGATTGTCCTGGGGCATACGTTCTTCGGTGTCCGGACGTTACCGGAAGATTGGCAGGCTGCGCTTCTTCTCTGGATTTCCGGTGTGCCCTCAGCAGAGATTTTGGAAGGCCGCGGTGGCCATGACTTCAATCGAATGCAAATCTTTCTGCAAGACGCCATCGCATTCAAACTGGTGTGGGCTGCCGAGGCTGTTCGTGTTCAGGCGATTGCGATGACGCACCCACGCTTAGCTGAACTGGGCGAAGGGCCAGCGCTGACATTTACCTATGGCGTGAGCAACCGACCAGCGGCATTGCTTTGTCAGATGGGGCTTGCGTCCCGCACCGCCGCGATCTGGGCCGTGGAAAAGACGAATGCCAGATTCGACAGCAACTTCGGAGCCAGGATCTGGTTGACCCGTCATGAGCAGTTGCTCGCGCAAAGAGATTTCTGGAGTACAGGAGATCAGCACCTACTTTGGATGCGGTTCGCGACGCGCGAAGACATCGATTTGCCCCGCGAGTGGAAACGACTGGAGCTCTCTTACGACGTCCAATGGACAGGAGTACCCCTGCCGCCAAGAGCCTTTGCGAGGGTTATCCCAAAGTCGGATGGTACGGGACTTGTGTGCGACGCCGACCTGTATCCGAGGGGACGGATTGCGATGCCATTTGACTCGACAGCTTGGTCCACCGAGGCTGCAGTTGCCGACGATGGAAAGCTGCTGCTGTCGCTGTACGGCCCAGAACACATGCGGTGAATTGATTCGCCGTACGACAAGCGGCCTGATCGGAATAGGAGGAGAGCGTGGACCCCGATTATCTTCGCCAGTGTGTGTACTACGACGGCGCATTTGATGGCCGGTTCCATCCGCTGCCCGGACTCGGCCTCGCGACCGCTCTCGATCTTTCGACACTTGAGCCGGATGACTGGCAGCGGTCAGTGAGAAAAGTCGAGCAGAGCATCCGCAAGATGCTGATGATGTGGACCGCGGGAGACAAGGTGGTCGAAGCGGAACGCGAATTCTACCGAACGACGATCCAAGAAGCCCCAGCACTGGTGGGAGCTCACTCTATTGAAGTTCAGTATCACTGCGAGGCCATGATTTTCTTTGCTCGGTCGGCCTTGGACCTCATCGCGTATGTGTTTGCGAAGCTGCTGCCGCCTCCGCTCAATCTAAAGCGCACCGATAGCTTCAACGACCTGTTGAAGGCGATCGTGGCGAGCGACCAGCATGATGCCCTCGCGGAGCTCGTCGAAGGTTGGAGGACTGCCGAGGCCGGATGGCTCTCATTGGTTGCCGACGTGGAGAGGGGCAGGTCGCTCCGAGATCAACTCGCTCACCAGATCGGCTTTCCCCTGCGCTACCAAGAGATTTCGCTAACAACTGAGAAGCGATTCGCCGTAGTCGCCATCGGTGGAAATCCACCCATTCCGCTCGATGATTTGATCGAGAGATTACGCGCGGGTGTGGTTGGGGCATTCTTAGTCCTAGAGAAGGTTTGCGAAACCTATCAGAGAAACGTGGCCACGTACTCAGGCGATGACGAGCAATACGAGGAAGGGACGTCCTAGCGGTGGGACCGCTCCAAGACGGACAGGAAGATCAAATATGCCAAAGCCCAAACGTGTGCGATACAAACGCTCTCTCATCTGCCACCTCGACCTGCTCGGGTTTCGTGAGCTGATCCGCACCAAGAAGCCGGGTGAAATTTCCAAGATGCTAAGACTGTTCAGCACTGCGGTCAAGCCATCAACACGCGGCAAGGAAGTGAAGGCTCTTGGCGCCAAGCAGTTTGTTGCCTTCTCCGATCTCCACATCACTGTGATCCCCACCGAGCCGGAAGACGACTCAGCACGAGGACTCATTTTCCTTCAGATCATCCGCTTGGTTCATGCGCAATGGAAGTTGTTCTTTGATCACGGCATCCTCGTTCGCGGTGGGATTGTGGTGGGAGACGCTATCCGCAGTTATGACAGATTCTTCGGTCAAGGGATTATCGACGCCTATGACGTTGAATCGAAACAAGCCTTGTATCCACGCATTGTGGTGCACGCAAGCGTCTTCGAAGAATTGAAGGTTAATCCCCAGGTTTGGACGCACGATGGCGGTAGAAAGGGCGAGATCAAAGCGGTCAAAAATCTCCTGCACCACGATGTGGAGAACGGCCTGTACTACATCGACTACCTACGGGTCATGGAAAGTGAATTAGACAACCCCGATTACTATTCGGACTGCCTCGAAATGTTTCGCACGAAGGTCGGAGAAATGATTTCAGAAACGTCCCATGCCGGGGCAATCAGCAAGCTGGAGTGGATGCAGCGCTATCACCGGCGGATCGTTCAAACAGCTCAACGGCACTGATCGCAGCTGACCCAGACTCTTCATGTCTGAACATTCCTCGGCCTACTTACGGCGCAGGGAGATCACGACCTGGGCGAGAGACAGAAGCAAACCAATTACAGTCAACGTCAACATGAAATCCTCCGGGGCGAAACTGCGTCGCCCAACCAATTCACACATTCTCCATGCTCGTTTTCCTAACCAACAAGAAGTTGTAGAACTGGTTGCATATAGTGTGTGTTAAGCGCATCATCTTATTGTGCAGATTTATGACGGGAAAAATCACGCCGGAGGCATGTACGAGCGATTCTTCCGGGACTTGATCCTCGGCTTCCTCAATGGCGAGGAGACACATTGGGGCCTCCTGTCTTGGCCGCGACTTCCGGAGCTGAATCTGCCAAGCGAATCGGAGTGTGAAGCCGCGAGCGCTGCATTCTTCACCCGGCTGCGCGCTTTCGTCGATGGCTTCCTTCAGACTGGAATCGACAGCAACGGGATCGAGACACCGTCGAGTCGCAGAGTTCGCGCTTCGGTGGATGAAGCGCCCATCATGACCGTGTCCGTCGACGAAGCTCCGGTGGTGATCTTCGACGAGATTCAAGCGTCGTGGCTGCGAAACCAGCCACGGCCCCTCTTGAACGGGGACGGTACGATGGCGATCGGCGTGAACCAGCCTAGCTGGGAGAACCAAGACCCGAGGCTGTATGCGCACGACATGGCGACCCACTACTTTCAGGAATTGCTCGCGTCACCGCTTTTTACCCGCATCGGTAAGTGTGCCAATCCGACTTGCAAGCGGTACTTCCTCCGCAAACGCCAACGGAAGACGGCCATCAAGCGTGGTAGCTATTGCGGGAATTGCAAGCTTATCGGAGGAGCGGAGAGGACTCGGCTGAGTCGCGAACGGGTAAAGCTTGAGATGCTCAAGGTAGCGGCGTTAGCCTGGCAGGAGTGGGGCACCTGTGGACGCCGTACAGATCGTGCAGCTTGGGTCGTGAACAAAGTTAATAAAGTCTTCGGGAAGACGCGGTTCATCCGACCCAAGTGGGTCAGTCAGAATCGCAAAACGATTGAGGCGTTGCTGGGCCAAAAACAGCCGGCGACGCCTCAACCGGTGGCCATCGCGACAAACACCCGGCTATTGTTGAAATGAGGGCAAGATGACCGACAACGCAACCAAGAGTGAAGACTCTAGACTCGATCATGCCCATTACGTTGAGCTTTCAGAGCTAGAGCTTTCCTGCATCGTGCACATCGTTGCCCCATGGGGCCGCCCGTGCAGACTGCTACCGATAAGGCGTCTTGTCGTTACCTAACCCAGCCTGGCTTTGCTCCAACGGTATCCAAGAGAGAGGGACGCTTCCCCCTGCGTTGGTTAGTGCGGGCCAAGCTCCCTCGATAGAACTAGCGGCGCGATGCGCGCTCTGGTAAGTGTGAAGAGCGCGACCGGTCTCGGACTATACTGGTGTGCCATGCGAGACGGACAACTTACAGGACCGCTGCCTACTGCCTCGTCGTGGCATGGCTCGCGCCCTTTGGGGGCGGATGGCTTTCTTGCGGTAGACGTTGAAACCGCGAATACGAACCCTTCGAGCATCTGCCAGATTGCCGTTGTTCGCTTTGAACGAGGCGCGGCGGTTGATATTTGGCATTCGTTCATCGATCCAGGTGAACCGTTCGCAGCGCTGAATATAGCCCTCCACGGCATAGATGAAACCGCAGTTGCGAACGCGCCCGACTTCCCACAAATCATCGAGGCCCTATCGGAACGGCTATCTGGTAATGTGGTCGCGACGCATATGCCATTTGACCGGATCGCTGTCCAAAGCGCGCTCGCCAAACACTGCGCAGCACCCTTTCAGTGTTCGTGGCTCGACACGGCTTCTGTAGCACGACGGGCTTGGCCACGATTCGCCAAGCGAGGCTACGGTCTGAAGTCCTTAGCTGCCTGGTGCAGCATCGACTTGCGCCATCATGACGCCGTCGAGGACGCTAGGGCAGCCGGTCTAATCTTCGCTAAAGCAATGGCGGACACAGGCACGAACGTAGGAGAGTGGACGGCTGAATTGTCCCAGACTAAAACGTCGGAATCGAGGGTTAGACTTGCTGAAAGAGATCGCTAGGGCGCTCAGGAATGTCAGCTCTCATGGAGATACGGACGTATTTCCGTTCCCATTCGAACGATCAATGTTCCAAGAGAAGCCGGACGCGTGTATCGAATACGTCAAGGAACTTCACGACCACTTCGATGATCGTTTGGCTGAGTCACCGCCGCTCACCATCGAGATGCTTAGCCAGGTGGGCTATACCGGATTTCGTCGCGCTACTTTGATCGAACCCTTCTGGAACGCGTATTACCTCGCTCTTGTAATGTCCATCGCCGAACAAATCGAAGCACATCGCATAGCGGTCAACGAAAAGACCGTGTTCTCTTATCGTTATGGCTGGAATGAAGAGCGTACCAGTCTTTTTGCAGACAGCACGTGGAACGACTACCGTAGAGAATCGCTCGTGCGGAGCAGAAGCTTTGCCTTCGTTCTGCAGACTGACATCGCAGACTTCTATCCTAGAATCAATCATCATCGCTTGGAGAATGCACTCAACAGGGTTGGAGTGAAGAGTGATGCTCCCAACCGCTTGATGAAGCTTCTAAGCAGCTTCTCGGAAACTGCATCTTATGGCCTACCGATCGGTGGCCCCGCTTCGCGTATTCTCGCGGAGCTCGCCCTGAATGATTGTGATCAGCATTTGCGAAGTCGAGGCATTCGTTTCTGTCGGTATGCAGATGACTATTCTATATTCTGCGATTCGAAGGCTGCTGCGTATTCGCTGATTGTGATGCTCTCTAATAAGCTCGCAAACGACGGCTTGTCTCTGCAAAGACAGAAAACGAGAATACTCACCGCTGAAGAATTCGCTGACATCAACAGACTTTTGGACCCTCTTCCTACTGCTGACCCGACCGCTTCGGATGAGCAAAGGCTCCTAAATATTTCGATTAGGTTTGACCCGTACTCCGCCAATGCTGAAGAGAACTACGAAGCTCTGAGAAGTGCGATAAGCGAGATCGACATCATCGGTATTCTCTCCAGGGAAGTAGGAAAGACAGCTATTGACCAACCAGTCGCAAAGCAAGCAATTGAGGCGTTGAGAGTTCTTGATGTTTCAACGCAAGAGCAGGCACTCTCAATACTGCTTGACAAGGACAACCTACTCACCCTGCTGCCGGTGTTCCCGACTGTCATGCGTGCTGTGAGAGGGCTCTATCTGAATTTCAGTGAGGGTGGTCAGACGCGTATCGATAAAGCGCTTGTTGACATCTATCAGAGCTGGAGTGCCCGGCGTTTTTTGTACCAGTTGAGAAGAGATAAAACTGGAACAAGAGGAGCTGCGAATGAGAAGAGGGACGAAGCATACGGCGGAGCAGATCGTGAATCTGCTGCGGCAGGTTGAAGTTGGTGTAGCGAACG
>DATCDL010000501.1:0-4758 GCA_036510715.1 Acidobacteriaceae bacterium | reverse complement strand
CCGACGGTGAAGCCTGCGAGTTTGAAGCTGGTAGGTGCAAATGAGACGAAGGCGGTCGCGAGCGAGTGGACTGCGAAGAAGCCGGCTGAGACGAATCCGGTGGCGACGAAGGTTGTTGCGAAAAAAGCTGTGCCGAAGAAGGTGGTTGCGAAGAAGGCCGTGTGGAAGAAGAAGACGGCGTCGGGCATGAGCAGCGCGAATGAGAAGGAATTTGCGGCACTGGCTGCGGCACATAAGGCGGCGCTGGCGAAGGCCAGCAAGAGCGGCGGAGCGAGACCATGAATGCGAAGATGGATAACCTGATTACGGTGCTCGATGCAGGCAGCTCGAAGAGCTGTGTGCTGGTGGCCGAGCTGGTCGATGGCGTGCTGCGGTACAGGGGGCACGGCGTGGAGGCGTCGAAGGGAATGCGGCGAGGCGTGATTTCGGATTTGGGGCCGGCGGCGGCGGCGATCGAAGCGGCGGCGCTGACGGCGGAGAAGTCGGCCAGGGCGCCGATTGAGACGGCGGTGGTGGGGATTGGCGGGCCGCATATTCGGGGGATGAATTCGCAGGGCGGCATCAGCATGGGCAGCCGGATGAAAGAGATTACGCGCGAGGATGTGCGGTCGGCGATCGATCGTGCGAGGTCGGTGGGGCTGGCTCCGGACCGCGAGGTGCTGCATCTGCTGCCGCAGCAATTTATCCTGGACGACCAGGGAGGGATTCACGATCCGGTGGGGATGGTGGGGAACCGGCTGGAGGTTTGTCTGCACCTGTCGACCTGCTCGGGAAGCGCGGCGCAGAGCGTGGTGACGTGCGCGAATCGCGCGGGGCTTGAGGTGGTGGATACGGTGTTTGAGGGCATTGCGGCGGCGGAGGCGGTGCTGTCGGCGGATGAGCGGGAGTTGGGCGTGTGCGTGGTGGATATCGGCGCGAGCTCGACGGAGCTGGTGGTGTTCTTTGAGGGCAGCGTGGCGCATACGGCGGTGCTGCCGATTGGTGGCGATCACTTTACGAATGACCTTGCGGTGGGGCTGCATGTGAGCGTGGAAGAGGCCGAGCAGTTGAAGCGGATGTATGGGAACTGCGTGGTGACGAGCGTTCCTCAGCTGAATGAGATTGAGATTGGCGGAGACCTCGCGACGGGTGGGTACTCGGCGCGGATGGTGCGGCAGAGGTTTCTGGCGGAGATTCTGGAGCCTCGCGCGCGGGAGCTGCTGACGATGCTGCGGGACAATCTTCGCACCGGCGGTGTGCTGGAGGCGATGGGCGCGGGCTGCGTGTTTACGGGCGGTGGGTCGCACCTGGTGGGGTTGCTGGATAACGCGGAGAGCTTGCTGCGGGTTCCGGCGCGGATTGGATATCCTGTGCCGTTGAGCAGGATGCCGGCGGAGCTGGCCAAGCCGGAGTTTGCGGCGGCGATTGGAATGCTGTTGTACACACATCGGACACAGGTGCGGAAGGCGAGCGAGGAGCAGGGGCTGGCGCAGAAGTTGAAGTCGATCTTTGCGGGAAGTTTTTGAGAGCAGGAAGTAGGAAGCAGGGAGTAGGGATTGGCGAGAGACGGAGCTGGTTTTCTGGGGGAGTGATTTTTAGAAAAGCGGGCGCAAAGGGCGAGGGTGCAGCCTGAAATGCGGCGCAGACGGTAGACTATATCGATATGAGATTTTGCAAGAATTTGGCAGTAGTTTTGTTGGGGCTCGGGTGTGCCGTTGCGGCGCAAGCCCAGGCGGGTATGTATGTGGGATTCACGGCAACACGGCTGAGTGGCATGACGTGCTTCGATCCGCAGGGCAAGTGCTCCAGCAGCGGTGGCGTGGTGAATCCTGCGGGGATTCAGGTTGGAGCGTATTACGACTTCCACACGATAGGGCCGGTACGGCTGGGCATTGATGTGCGCGGCGGGACGCAACATTCGAATAAGTCGGCGACGAGCTCGGCGGGCGGGAACAACGCCACCGGGTACGATAACTTGCTGGTGGGGTTGAAGGGTTCATTTCATACGCATTACTCGTGGCTGAGTCCGTATGCGCAGGTGTCGGCTGGCTATGCGCGGAGCAATGCGACGCTGCCGTTTGGAGCGACTTCGGTGAATGGTTCCGGAGTACCCATTGCGCGGTCGGAGGACAATTTTCTGGTGTACGAGGGATTCGCTGGCGTGGACATTCATGTGTTTCCGGTACTTGATTTGCGGCCAATCGAGGTTGGAATTGGCAATATGAATCGGTTCGGAGGCTCGGCTAGCACGGATGGTCCGGGCTCGATCGGCGTGATGACGATTGGAGCAGGGATCGTGTTTCATCTGCCGTCGTCGCAGTAGGGACGGTGCGGATGGTAATCGAGATAGATGCGGGAAGATTTTTCCTGAATGCTTTCCACGCATTGACCGTGCAGAATGAAGAAAGCCGTTTCGCAAACGCCTGAGGAGATACGCCTATGCCCAATCCGCCGGAAGACGCGCTCCGCATTCACTATCACGATGAGACCAGACGAAGTGCGCGGATCAAGGTAATCGGCGTAGGCGGCGGAGGCAATAATGCGATTAATCGCATGATTGCGGCAAATGTTGAAGGCGTGGAATTTATCGCGGCGAATACGGATGTGCAGGCGCTGGAAGGTTCGAATGCGGCGATCAAGCTGCAGTTGGGCGTGAAGCTGACGAGCGGCCTGGGCGCGGGGGCCAATCCGGATATCGGGCGGCGTGCAGCGTTGGAGGATTCAGACAAGATCATTGAGGCGCTTGAGGGCGCGGATATGGTGTTTGTGACCGCAGGCCTGGGTGGTGGAACAGGCACGGGCGCGGCACCGGTGATTGCGTCGCTGGCGAGCGAGATGGGAGCGTTGACGATCGCGGTGGTGACGCGGCCGTTTGGGTTCGAAGGGAAACGGCGTGCGATGCAGGCCGAATATGGATTGCAGGAGTTGCTGGAAGCCGTCGATACGCTGATCGTGATTCCGAATGAAAAGCTGCTGACGACGGCGAAGGATGCGGGATTCTTCGAGAGCTTCCGGATTGCCGATGATATTTTGCGGCAGGGAGTGCAGGGGATCTCGGACATCATTACGATTCCCGGGGTGATCAATCGCGACTTCGCGGATGTGAAGGCGACGATGGCGGGGATGGGCTATGCGGTGATGGGGACGGCGGTGCGGTCGGGGCCGGGGCGGGCTCGCGAGGCGGCGATGGCGGCGATGGCTTCTCCGCTGCTGGAAGATGGAGCGATCGATGGAGCTCGCGGGATTCTGATTAATATCAGCGGCTCGAGCAGCTTGAAGCTGAGCGAGGTGAATGAGGCTTCATCGCTGATCCAGGAGGCGGCGCACGAGGACGCGAATATTATCTTCGGCGCGGTGCTGGATGAGAGCATGGGCGACGAGGTGAAGTTTACGGTGATCGCTACGGGGTTCCGTAACGAGGCGATGCCCGCTCGGCGGGAACGGATGATGGCCGGAGCAGGGTTGCCGACGACACAGCATGACGGGAGCCGGTATGATCCTGTGCCTCCGCGGATTGTGACGAGGCCGGTGGTGGCGCGGTTTGCAGGTGAGGCGGAGCAGTCTGCAAGGCCGGCTGAACCCGTGATTTTTGCGTCGCAGGCAGCGATGCCGGCGATACGGGTTGCCCCCGAGGCTGCAGTTGTAGAGCCGCACGTTGAGTCGCATGTTGAGCACGCGGCGGAAGCACCCGCTGCTGTTGTCGTTCCTGAGCCGGTGGTCGCGGTGCCGGTGCAGCAGCCGGCGTATCCGGTGTCGTCTTACTACGAGACGGCGCGGCAGCAGGCGTGGCAGGAGCCGGCACCACGGATTGAGTTTGCACAGATTACAGCTGCGCTGGTGGAACGGCTGGCAGAGCATCCAGTGGAGCAGGGGCAGGCTTCGCAGGAAGCTGCGGTGGCAGAGCCGAGAGTCGTGACTCGGCAGGAGCCGATACATGAGCCGATGCGCGGGCCGATGATCGTCGAACACATTCCGGAGCTGAGGCGGGAGAGCAGCATCGACCTATCGGGACCCGAGTATGAGGCGTATGGGGAGGTAGAGATCGATCCTCATGACGCGGCGAGCCATGGCGCGGCGAGACGGGGTGTGGCGGCTGCGAAGGAGTCTTCTCCGGAGCTGCTCCCGGTGCGGGCTTCGGTGTTTGATGATGATTTCTTTCGCAAGACGAAGGTGGAGGATTCTGCCAGGACCGCGGAGGATGCGGGATCCAAACAGTGGCCGGATGCGAGGGTTCCATCGTTTGCTGGATATGCGGCAGAGGGTACGGCCGACAACGATGAGCTCGACATTCCAGCATTCCTGAGACGGAAGCAATAGCACGTTGGCTGTGCGGTGACTCTTTCACGGGCACAGAGTCAAATGATTCTACCCACCGTGGATGATGGTACGAAGCGCAAGAGCAACACAGAGATGAGAGTAGATGGGACCGAGAATTCTAGGGCTGGTGATCGCGCTTCTGTTGGGTGTGGGCGCGGCGAACGCGGAGACGCCGAGGCACCCGGTGAGGCATCGGACGGTTGCCACGTCGCATCACGCGGCTTCGAGCAGAAAAGGAAGTGCGCACCGGACGGCGCATCGGAGCGCGCGTAGGAGTGTTGGGGAGCATCGAGCGGGTGCAAGAGTTCCGGTCCGTGGACATGCCGGGGTGAGGCGTGTGAGAGGGCGGCGGGGGAGGCGCTACAGCGAGAGGTTCACGGCGAGCAGCTTTGCCGACAATGTGGCCGCGGGCGATGTGACGGCTGGCGAAGATCCGGTGGTGCGGGCGGCGGCGGTTGAAGC
>DATCDL010000500.1:0-6146 GCA_036510715.1 Acidobacteriaceae bacterium | reverse complement strand
TGATTGCGTTGCTGATTTTGTTCTTCATGCGCGAGCCCCAGCGCGTGGAGGGAGCAACGGAGAAGGCGAAGGTGGACAAGGCTTCGGTGCTGTCGCTGTTGAAGAACAAGGCGTACCTGAGCTCGATCATGGGGTATGCGGCGGTGACGTTTTCGCTGGGAGGGATCTCGTGGTGGATGCCGTCGTTTTTGCATCGCGTGGATGGGCGGTCGCTTGAGGCGGCGGGAACGATCATGGGCGGAATTACTGTGGTGTGTGGGCTGGGCGGAACGGTGGTCGGGGGAGTGCTCGCGCAGTGGTGGTCCAAGCGCACGAGCAAGGCGCTGTACCTGGTGCCCGCGCTGAGTGCGATTCTGGCGGTGCCGCCGGCGGTGGTGTGCTTCTTCGGGCCGAAGAGTGTGACGCTGCCGGCGCTGGGTGTGGCGGTGTTCCTGGTATTCCTGGGGACGGGGCCGGTGAATGCGGCGACGCTGAATGCGGTGCCGGCGCATCTGCGGGCGACGGCGATGGCGGGTCAGTTGTTTGCGCTGCATGTGTTTGGCGATGCATTCTCGCCGAAGATCATCGGGATCATCAGCGACTACTCGAACCTGCGGTTGGGGCTGGGGGTGACGCTGGTGACGTTTGTGCTGGCGGCGATCATCTTCTTTATTGGAGCGAAGTATGCGCCGCCGCTCACGCATTCGGTGGAGGGTGCGGCGGTTTGAACTGGCATGGCTTGAGCCTTCATGTGACAGAGTTCTGGCGCGGCGTCATCAAGACGTCAGCGTGGGCGTTGGCGCTGCTGTGGGTGCTGCGAACGTACGACGCTGTGCATCTGATGCCGACGTTGCCGGAACTTACGCTGCCGGACTGGGACACGGTTCCTGAGGGAAGGCCGACGCTGACGGTGGTTGTCCCGGCCCGCGATGAGGCGGAGAAGATTTCGGCTACGCTTGACGCGTTGCTGCAGGCGGATTATCCGGGGGTGCGCATCCTTGTGGTGGATGATCGCTCGACCGATGGGACGGGCGCAATCGTTGACGCGTACGTGGCCGAGTATGCGGAGAAGCAGCCGGGGAAACTGGAGGCGCTTCATATTACGGAGTTGCCTGAGGGTTGGCTGGGTAAGACGTTTGCGTTGATGGTGGGGACGGACAACAGCGAGTCGGACTACCTGCTTTTTACGGATGCCGATGTACTGTTTTCGCCGTCGGTGCTGAGGCGGGCGCTGGTGTATGCGCAGGACTCGGATGCGGACCATTTGGTGGTGGTGCCGACGATGCAGGTGGAGTCGCGCGGCGAGGGAATTGTGCTGGGATTCCTGCAGATGTTTGGGCTGTGGGCGTCGCGTCCGTGGAAGATCGAGGACCCGAAGGCCAAGCGCGACATCGTTGGCGTGGGTGCGTTCAACCTGGTGCGGCGGGATGCGCTGAATGAGATTGGTGGTTGGCTGCCGCAGCGGCTTGCGGTGCTCGAGGATATTACGCTGGGACGCAGGATGAAGGCTGCGGGGATGCGGCAGAGGATTGCGTTTGCGCCGGGGCTGGTGCTGGTGCATTGGGCGAAGGGTGGGCACGGGCTGCTGCTCGGCATGACGAAGAATTTGTATTCGGCGTTTAACTTTCAGCCGGTGCTGTTGCTGTTGGCGTGGAGCTGGATTGGGGTGTTCTGCCTATTGCCTCTGTTGGGGTTGGCGTGGTGGCCGACGGTGCTGCCGTCGCTGGTCGTGCTGTGCTGCATTGGAGCGTCGTACCGGGTGATGGGTGCGGAGAGCCAGATTGATGCGCGCTATGCGTGGCTGTATCCGCTGGGTGCGCTGGCAATAATGTTCGCGCTGCTGCGGTCGATGGTGGTGGTGTTGGTGCGGCGGGGCGTGGAGTGGAGAGGAACGTTTTATCCGCTGCGCGACTTGCGCAGACACAACAGCCCGTTCGTGTGGGAACGGGCTGCGCGGAAGTTGCGTGAGGAAGAGGCGAACGCTGGGCGGTTGGCGA
This sequence comes from Acidobacteriaceae bacterium, assembly GCA_036510715.1. Taxonomy (GTDB): domain Bacteria; phylum Acidobacteriota; class Terriglobia; order Terriglobales; family Acidobacteriaceae; genus Granulicella. The sequence continues at coordinate 4,170 of DATCDL010000500.1, read as the reverse complement.
AGAAGCTTGCTAAGAAGCGGGAGAAAAAATCCTAAGGGCTTGTCCTGCCGGACGGTCCCGCTGCGCGGGCGTTCGCACGCCTCTTTACTGCTTCGCGTGGCCCTTCCGTTGGTCGGGAAGGAATTCTGACTAGACTTCGACTAAGTGATTGCCGTAGCGCTTCTGGACGTAGTCATCGAGGATGACCTGGAACTCTTCGACGATGTGGTCGCCCTTGAGAGTCATGGCAAGCTTGCCGTCGATGTAGACCGGGGCCTTGGGCTCCTCGAAGGTGCCGGGGAGCGAGATGCCGATGTTGGCGTGCTTGCTCTCGCCCGGGCCGTTGACGATGCAGCCCATGACGGCGAGCTTGAGCTCTTCGACGCCAGGGTACTGCTTCTTCCACTCGGGCATGGATTCGACGAGGTAGTTCTGGATGCGCTCGGCGAGTTCCTGGAAGTATGTGGACGTGGTGCGGCCGCAGCCGGGGCAGCTGGTGACCTGCGGCATGAAGCTGCGAATGGAGAGCGACTGCAGAATCTGCTGGCCGCAGCGGACTTCCTCGGACCGGTCCCCGCCTGGGGTCGGGGTGAGCGAAACACGGATGGTGTCGCCGATGCCCGCGAGCAGCAGCGGAGCGAGGCCAGCGGTGGAGGCGACGACGCCCTTCATGCCCATGCCGGCTTCGGTGAGGCCGAGGTGCAGGGTGTAGTCGCAGCGACGCGCTAGCTCGGTATACACGTCGATGAGGTCGCGGACGCCGGAGACTTTTGCGGACAGGATGATCTGGTCGCGGCGGAGGCCGTAGCGTTCGGCGGCGGCTGCGTTATCGAGTGCGGAAACCACCATCGCTTCCATCATGACGTCGCGAGCGTCGAGCGGTTCGGCGAGCTTCGAGTTCTCGTCCATCATTTTTGTGAGCAGTGCCTGGTCGAGCGAGCCCCAGTTGACGCCGATGCGGACGGGCTTCTGGTGCTTGACTGCCACCTCGATCATCGTCCGGAAGTTATCATCGTCCTTGCGGCCTATCGAACAGTTGCCGGGGTTGATGCGGTACTTGGCGAGAGCTTCCGCGGTGTCGGGGTATTTCGCGAGCAGCAGGTGGCCGTTGTAGTGGAAGTCGCCGATGATGGGCGTGGTCCAGCCCTTGGCGTGAATGCCTTCGACGATATAGGGAACGGCTTTGGCGGCCTCGTCGTTGTTGACGGTGATTCGGACCAGCTCGGAGCCGGCGCGGGCGAGGGCGGCGATCTGCTGGACCGTGGACTCGATGTCGGCGGTGTCGGTGTTGGTCATCGATTGAATGACGACTGGAGCATCGGAGCCGACGCGGATATTGCCGATGGTGACCGGGACGGTTTTTCTACGGTGGATGACTGGCATACCCCTCAATTTTAGCAGTTTGGGGTAGGAGGGGCGGTGCGGATGTCCGAAGAGAGAACCGGGGGAGGCTGGCGATGAAATTGGTGAGACGCTTACTTGCGGGTGTCTTCCTGCTCGAGCAGTCCCCTGGTTTCGGCCAGGGTGAGGAGGTTCCCATCCACTTCAAACTCGTACTCGCCGCCATTGTCGGGGACGGGAATGATGTGGCCTACGTTGTGTCCGCGGCCGCGAAGGAGATTGGCAATCAGGTCAATGTCAATGTCGTGCTTCATAGGTGGGTCCTCATCTATGGAAGATGCCGATTGCGGATCGCGCCGGCGCCTGGGCAAGATTTTATTTCGGAGGAAGAGTACCACGTCGAGGTGAGGTTTGGTGGCCCGGGGCAGAGTCCTGTTGCAGAGCGAGGGATGAAGATTGGTGGTTTTTATGGTGGCCCGGGGCAGAGTCCAACTGCCGACCTTCGCGTTAGGAGTGCGCTGCTCTATGCAACTGAGCTACCGGGCCACGTGGCCTTAGTGTATCTCGACCTTGATATCTGAATCACAGGGTAAAATTAGAAGGTGCCAAAGTACTCCATTGTCGTGCCGTTTCACAACGAGGAAGAGAACGTCACCAAGCTCTACGACCGCGTCAAGGGCGTGATGGAGCAGGTGGGTTCGAGCTTCGAGCTGGTGTTTGTGGACGATGGTTCGCGCGACCGCACCTATCGTCTGCTGGAAGAGATCGCGGCAGTGGATTCGCGGGTTCTGGTGGTGAAGCTGCGACGGAATTTCGGGCAGACATCGGCGCTGGCGGCTGGATTCGATCACTCCTCGGGTGAGTACATCCTGGCGATGGATGGCGATCTGCAACACGATCCGGCGGAGATTCCTTCATTCCTTGCGAAGCTCGAAGAGGGCTATGACGTAGTGAGTGGGTGGCGGGCGCAGCGCGGCGACAACATGATGCTGCGGAGGTTGCCATCGCGAGTGGCGAATTGGCTGATGGCCAAGCTGTCGGGCGTTGACATTCACGATTTTGGAACGACGTTCAAGGCCTATCGGCGTGAGGTGATCCACAATATTCCGCTGTATGGCGAGATGCACCGGTTTATTCCGGCGCTGGCGAGCTGGTATGGCGCAAGCATCTGCGAGATACCGATCGCGAGCCCGGCACGGGAGTCAGGGCGGAGTCATTACGGGATCTCTCGGACGTTTCGGGTCCTCTTCGATCTGCTGACGATCCGGTTTCTGCTGAAGTACATGACGCGGCCACTGCATTTTTTTGGCAGCATCGGGTCGCTGGGTCTCTTCTCGGGGGGAGGGATCGCTGCCTGGCTGCTGCTGCACAAGTTGCTGACCGGGCATGATGTGGCTGGGGAGCATGCACCGTGGTTCATCATCGCGGCGGTGCTGATCCTGGCGGGGATTCAGCTGATTGGAGTGGGGCTGCTGGGCGAACTGCAGGTGCGCCACTTCTTTACGCAGTCGCAAAATACTCCCTACACGGTCGACCGCATTGTGCGGATCAGGCCTTCGGAAGAGAGCCTGAGCCGGTAAGAGCGGTCAACGGCTATCGATGGCTTGCTGCGCGAGGGTTCGCATCACGTCGTAGCCAGCGGCATTGGGGTGAAGGCCGTCTACCGTCAACGAGTTCTTTAGCGCCCCAGTGTTGTCGACCATGGCGCTGTAGTAGTCCAGATACGTGAGATGTTGACTGGCGGCGTAGGCCTTCATCCAGTGGTTGATGTTTCTGATTTCCTGACTGAAGATCGCCTGTTTCGGTTGCGGATAGTGCGAGACCGGGGGCAGGGCGCAGAGGATCACGCGAATGTGGTGGCGCTGAGCCAATTCGGCCATGATCCGAAGGTTGGTGGTGGTCTGATGGAAGGTGATGCGGCGGTCGGTGAGTACGACGTCGTTGGATCCGCCGAGGATGACGACGGCGGTCGGGCGGAGGTCAATCACATCCTGCTGGAATCGCCAAACCATCGCGTCTGTCGATTGCCCGGTGATGCCGCGACCAATATAGGGTTTGCCGGGAAAGAAATGGGTTGCGTAGGCGGTGGGCCACACGTCGGTAATGGAGTCGCCGTAGAAGATGACGCGGCCGGTGGCGTTGGGCGGGAGCGATTGGTTGAGTGCGTGGTATCGATCCAGTTGAGCGAAGTCCGACAGTAGAGAGTGGGTCCGCGGAGATTCGAGGTACCGCGTAGAGCTGAGAGTTCCTCCGATCACGCTGAGGCACATGCCCTTTTCTCGCTCATACTGCCGGTGCAACGCCCTGCGGGCAAGCCATGCAGCGAGGCCGAGGAGAAGGACGACGATGCTGAGACGGAGGACCCGCTTCCTGTTGTAGATCCAGCCGCTGCGCATGTTGTTATCTTCACTGTTGCGGTTCGGCTTCGCAAGCTTGCGGGTGAGGGATTAGAGTGATAACGCTGGAGGGTGATCCGATGCGCGCGATACAGATCAGGAAGACAGGTGGGCCGGAGGTATTGGAACTGGTCGAGTTGCCGGTACCGACGCCACGTGCAGGACAAGTGCTGGTCAAGATTGAGGCAGTGGGCGTCAATTTTATTGACACCTATCTGCGTGAAGGACGTTACCCGGCAACGCTTCCGTTTATTCCCGGGCAGGAGGCGGCGGGGACCGTGATTGCGCTGGGCGAGGGGAGCAGTGATTTCAAGGCAGGGGATCGGGTTGCGTGGAATGGGACGCGCGGAACGTATGCAGAGTTTGCCTGCGCGCCTGCTGCAGCCCTGTTGAGAATTCCCGACGCGATGGCGTTTCAGAAGGCCGCTGCGGTACTGCTCCAGGGGATTACGGC
>DATCDL010000499.1:0-2652 GCA_036510715.1 Acidobacteriaceae bacterium | reverse complement strand
CAGATAGCCCACCTGGTGGATCGGAACCTCATCGTCCCACAGATCGCTGTGCCCACCCCCGCGTTCGTGCGAGTAGTAGTCCAGCGCGCCCCCACGAAATCCGTAGAAATGGTCATACCCGCTCTTCATCGGATCGAACTTCGGCAGCACGCCCAGATGCCATTTGCCCACCAGCGTCGTTCCGTACCCAGCCTTCTTCAGCAGCGACGGCAGCGTTGGATGTTCCGGCGGAAGTCCGACATTCTCGTTGCCAGCCAGCGGTTCTTCGAGACCCACGCGCAAACGATCCTGGTAGCGGCCCGTAATCAACGCGACGCGCGATGCAGTGCACACCGCCGAGTTCGCGTACGCCTGCAGAAACCGCACACCCCGCGCGGCCAGATGGTCGATGTTAGGCGTGCTCAGATCCGGGCGCCCATAGCAGGCCACGTCGGCATACCCCGTATCGTCCGCGAGAATAAACACGATGTTGGGAGGTTTCGCAGGAGGCTCCGCACCCGCCCTGTTGCCGCGCATCGCCAGCGAGACCATCCCCGTTGCTGCACCGCGAATCACATCACGTCGCGTGAACCGACGTTTCGCCTCATGTTTCTCACACCACTCACCCCGACGGCCTGACCCCGCGCGCGACGCAAACGAACACTTCTTTGCAACTCTCTTCCGTTCAAAGGCCATGTCGGCTATTGCTCCCTCGTTCCCTGATGGAACGGCTCTTCTGCACACCGGCAATAGCGCAAGGAGGGCACGCACACCACGCGCAGCTTCCATGCAACTCCCGGACAAACCTGAACCGGATGGCGACTACGCTGAAGATTATCGCTCCCGTGCGGCGTGGTCAAGAAGCGGCGCCGCCGAGATCGCCCACAACGTTTGCGTGCAGCGGAACGTAGACGCAAGGCGATGCCTCCAGAGAATAAAATCGCCACCGTGAATGCGCGCGGCGAGAGGCTCATTGTCATGGCCTTCGGAGCCAGCCCCGGCAAACAGCAAATAGCGTAACCGCACAAAGTGACTTAGTACCTCTCATGATTCCTCTTTCTCACATTCACGGAGGCCAGCCGCTGCAGGTCGTTTCGAAGTGCGGCTGCGATCCATACGTGCCCCTCATGTCTCGCTGTGGTAGCGAGATGATCTGTATAGGCATTCTGTCGCCCCCCAATCGAGGCGGCATGTTCGTTATGCAACCTGGTCTGGAGACCACATATCCTGCATCCTCTGGAGCGACCAACAACACTTCCGCATCCCGCCTGTAGCTCCACACTCGTAGCTCCACGCTGCTTGCTTCCTGCCCACAATCGACACCAGGGACGGGCGATCTTCCGAGCATTCCACTCGAAGACGTCTCTCCCGCTGCGCCTGATTTGTCCGCTATCGTTTTAGGGAATAGAGCGTGCTTGCCGTCCCACGCAGCACTTCCTCAGCAATCGCACCGGCCCGCGCGCGCGAAATCTCGCCATCACGCACCATGCCTGTAAGTGCCAATGCGAGGGCCTCGCGGCCATTGCGGTTCGCAATCCACATCGTCTCTTCCCAGCCTGTGGCGTCGGACAGAGCATAGCCGTCCGTGCCGAACAGCACCTTGTCCGGGTACGTCTCAAGCCACTCCCGCAGCCACGTAGCCAGCGTTCGTGGAGGGAACATCAGTGCCTCCTGCGAAAGATCGAGATACACATTCGGCTTCTGCAGCAGCGCTCCCGCCTCCCGCACAAACGGCCAGCCCCCATGCAGCAGCACGAAGTTCGTGTGCCGCAGTCGAGAGTCATTGAACAACGGTTCGAGCAGCAACGGATTGGCCCCCGCAATCCCGAAATACCCTCCACCGCCCGACAGCGTATGCAGATGCACCGCCATCCCAAGCCGTCCGCACTCTGCCGCAATATACCGAAACAGAAAGTCCTGCAGCACTTTGTACTCAGCCGAATCGGGTGCAGCTTTGCCCACCCACTTCGCATAAACCCGCGCCGCATCCTCCTCACTTGGATCGGCAAAATCGAACGCCCGCAGATACGCAACCTCGAACTTCTCCGCGATCGCATCACCCGCACGTTGGCGCTCCAGCGTCGGCGTCACCACCTGCGTCAGATATTCCGGCAGCGTAGCCGGAACGACCTTCAAACCAACCGCACTCAGATATCGCGCACGCAGCCGATCCTCTAACGGGAAAAAGAGTTTCTTGTCCGGAGTCTGCGCAGCCAGCACAGAGTTATCGAAAGGGAAGAGCAGTGCATCCGCATACGGAACCCAACGAAACCGCGGCTCCTGCACCCCGGGACCCATCATCACGCGGTTGGCCACCATCACACCAATATTCGCCTGGTCCAGCACCCACTCGTCGTAATGAACTCCTTCGCGAGCCTTCACCACCTCGCGCGCCTCCTGGAATCGCTTCATCCCCTCAGCGTCGAGAGGCCCCTGAAAGTTCGCCGGCACATCGAAGTTCCACAGCGCCTTCCACGCCGCGGGCAGCTGCGGATTGTCCGCACGCCACGCCACCACATCCGTCGCAGGCTCCATGTTGTCGACAGGCAGAGCATCGAAGTCGCGGTCCGTCTTATCGTTCGGCGGAGGGAGAACCGGGTGCGCATGATTGTCGATCGCCTTCATCGCATAAATCTGCGCAGCAATCTCCGGATCGATGTCCCGAGTAACACC